>JAJUFW010000700.1 GCA_029263555.1 Alphaproteobacteria bacterium | reverse complement strand
CCGGCCGAAATCGCACCAAGGCCCAATGGACAGCGCCCCTCGGTCGCCAGGACACTGCCGGAAATGTTCGAAACCCATTCGCCCCCGGAGGCGATGCTACCGGGATGAGGCGTCGTCATCCCGAAAACCGGGTCGCCGCACTGGAATCCGGTAGTCTCGCCTGCCAGGGCGCCTGGACGGAACGGGCCCCAGGTCCCATGCGCCTCATGAAGCGCCGACAGACGATGAGGAGCACCGATGGCAAAAGCGATCCACATGATGATCCGCGTCCTCGATGAGGAGCGGTCCGTCTCCTTCTACCGCGAGGCGCTGCGCCTCATGGTGGACGATCGCTTCGAGTTCGACGGCTTCACCCTGGTCTATCTGCGCAATCCGGAGGCCGACTTCGAACTGGAGCTGACGATCAATCACGGGCGCACGAAGCCCTACGACCTGGGCGACGGCTACGGTCATCTTGCGGTCGTCGTGGACGATCTCGACCGCGAGCATCGCCGAATCACCGAAGCGGGGCTCGCTCCCCATCCGATCAAGGAGCTGATGCACGACGGCAAGCCACTTGCCCGGTTCTTCTTCATGACGGACCCGGACGGCTACAAGATCGAGGTGCTGGAGCACCGAGGCCGATATCGCTGACGCCCCGTTCCGAGGCGCATCGCCCGAACGCCGCACCGGTCGGGCCGGCCGCCATGACGACGGCCGGGGATCCGGTCGGGACCAGCCGCGCGCCGACCTGCCGTCCTCATACCCGTTCGCCCGATCGTCCATGGTGTCCGGACGGGACTGCCATTCCGGCAAAAATCCTTTATAAGCAACCCTGACAAACGAGCAGACCACAGGACCGCCGGGGCCCCGCCGGGTTCCGGCCGCAGCACAGCGGACGAGATGAGCGTACTTACGACCGATCAGCAGCCCGGCAACGCGCAGACGGTGGCTCCCGAACTGCAGCGCCTGCGAAGCAGCATCGACAATATCGACGCGGCGCTCATCCATCTTCTGGCGGAGCGCTTCAAATGCACGCAGGAGGTCGGCCGCTTCAAGGCCAAGCACCGGCTTCCGCCGGCGGACCCCCAACGCGAGGCGGCGCAGATCGAGCGCCTGCGCGCGCTGGCGAAGGCGGCAAATCTGGACCCCGACTTCGCCGAGAAGTTCCTGAACTTCATCGTGAAGGAGGTCATCCGCCACCACGAGGCGATGCAGTCGGAATAGGCCCGCGTCGTCAGGCCGGCCGGTGCCGTCGCGTCATGACACCCGCCGCGCGGCGTCCAGCGCCCGGGCGACATCGTTCAGGAGGTCGTCCCTTCCCTCGAGCCCGACCGACAGCCTGACGAGGCCGTCGCCGATCCCCATGCTACGCCGGGCCTCTTCGGACATTGCCCGGTGGGTCGTCGTCATCGGGTGGGTCGCGAGCGTGCGCGTATCCCCGAGATTGTTCGAGATGTCGACGATCCGGAGCGCATCCATGAAGGCGAAGGCCGCTTCTTTGGTGCCGAGGTCGAGCGCGACCAGCGTGCCCCCGTTTTTCATCTGACGGCGCGCCAGCTCGTACTGGGGATGGCTGGGCAGGAACGGGTACCGGACCGACCGGGCCGCCGGATGATTCTCGGCCATCTCGGCCAGCGCCTGGGCCGACGCGACCTCGCGTTCCAGCCGGACGGCCAGGGTTTCCAGCCCCTT
>JAJUFW010000206.1 GCA_029263555.1 Alphaproteobacteria bacterium | reverse complement strand
GGAACTTGGCCGGATGGGCGCAGGCCAGAGACACCACAGCGACATCCGCATCGACCCGGCACTGGCGCGCCGCGGCCAGGCCGACCGCGGTGTGCGGGTCCACGAGCTGGCCGGTCCTGGCCAGGGTCTCGGCGATCGTCGCCCGGATGCCGTCGTCGTCCAGGCGGTGGCTGTCGAACAGGGCCCGGGCCTTCGCCAGCTGATCGGGCGTCACCCGGAACGCGCCGGTCGCACGGAAATCGGCCATCTGCGCGCTCAGCCGCTCGCCATCGCGGTCGTGCAGATCGAAGAGCAGGCGCTCGAAATTGCTGGATACCTGGATGTCCATCGACGGCGAGATGGTCGGGACCACCGTTTCCACGCGCATTTCCCCGGACTTGAAGAAACGGTCCAGGATGTCGTTCCGGTTCGACCCGATGATCAGCTTTTCGATCGGCAGCCCCATGGCGCGGGCGCCATAGGCGGAATAGACGTTGCCGAAGTTCCCCGTCGGCACGCCGAAGGCGATGCGCCGGTCGGGCGCGCCCAGCGCGACCGCGGCCGTCACGTAGTAGACGATCTGGGCCATGATCCGTGCCCAGTTGATCGAGTTCACCGCCGACAGCGCCAACTCGTCCCGGAAGGCCCCGTCGTTGAACATGGCCTTGACCAGGTCCTGGCAGTCGTCGAACGACCCCTCGACGGCGATCGTGTGCACGTTCGACGACGGCACGGTCGTCATCTGGCGGCGCTGCACCTCGGACACGCGCCCGTGCGGGTAGAGGATGAAGATGTCCACGGCCTCGCGGTCGCGGCAGGCCTCGATCGCGGCGGAGCCGGTGTCGCCCGAGGTCGCGCCGACGATCGTGATCCGCTCGCCCCGGCGGGCCAGCACGTGGTCGAACAGGCGGCCTAAAAGCTGAAGCGCATAGTCCTTGAACGCGATGGTCGGCCCGTGGAAAAGCTCCATGAGCCACAGCTGACCGTCGAGCTGGACCAGCGGCGCTACGGCCGAATGGTCGAAACCGGCATAGGTGTCCTCGACAATGCGCCGGAACGTCTCCGGTTCGATCGCCCCGCCCAGGAAGGGTGCCATGACCCGCGCCGCGATTTCCGGGTATGGCAGGCCGCGCATCGCGCGAAACTCGTCGGCGCTGAACTGCGGCCAGCTTTCCGGCACGTAAAGCCCGCCGTCCCGCGCCAGACCGGCCAGCAGCACCTCTTCGAAGGAAAGCGACGGGGCCCGACCCCGCGTGCTGATGTAACGCAACCCTGCAACCCTTCCAAACAGTCGCCCGACCCGCCCCGACGGAGCCGGGCCTTAACCGGCCAGCATCAGGATGGTCATCATGACGACCCCGAGCACGATGCGATAATAGGCGAACGGGACGAAGCCGTGGCGGCTCACGAAGCCGATCACGGTCCGGACCGTCAGCAGCGCCGCGACGAACGCGGCCGCGAAGCCGACGCCCAGCAGCCAGACCTCGCTGCTCTGCGCCAGGGCTTCGCGGTTCTTGTACAGGTCATAGACGACCGCGCCAAGCATCGTCGGGATCGCCAAAAAGAACGAGAACTCGGTCGCCGCCTTCCGGTCGACCCGGAGCAGCAGCGCGCCCATGATCGTCGCCCCCGACCGGGACACGCCGGGGATCATCGCGACCGTCTGGCACAGCCCGATGCGGAACGCTCGGCCGACCGACAGCCCCTCCATTTCGAAGGTGTCCGGCCGCGGCCGCAGGCGTTCGATCACCAGGATCGCGATGCCGCCCACGACCAGGCTGGTGCACACGACCCAGGGCGAGAATAGGACCGACTTGCTGAAGTCATGGGCCAGGACCCCGATGACGACGGCCGGCGCGAAGGCCGCCACGAGGTTGACGACCAGCCTTCTTGCCCCTGGATCGAAGGCGAAGCGGGTCCCCGCCCACCACAGGCGTTCCCGGTAGTGGAAGCACACGGCCACGATGGCGCCGAGCTGGATCACCACCTCGAAAACCCGGCCGGGCGGCCCCTGGAAGCCCAGAAGATCCACGAGCAGGATCAGATGCCCGGTCGACGAGACAGGGATGAATTCGGTCAGGCCCTCGACGAAGCCGAGAAGAACGGCGATCAACCCGTCTGTCATCGCCAGGCCATTCCCGATCGGCCGCTTGCGCCAGCAGGGTCAAGGTCGTTCATCGGCGTTCTCATTCCTGTCATGTCCGGCCGGTCCTGGCCCGGCGGCGGGCATCCGCCGCCGGCTCGATCCGGCGAATGGGTTTCGTCCGGCAAAAAGGGGAATCCCCCCGCGTCAGCAGGGGCGGAACCGAACCGCTCCACCCCCGATCGCCGCCCGCTCAGAGATCGTCGATAGGCGTGCCGGACCCTCTGTCGAGGGGTCTTGCACTCTCCTTCAGCCGGCTCCGCCTGAGCTGGCCGGTCTGATCCAGGATCGGATAGGCAGCCGCCGCGATAAGGGAGTTGATGCGCTTCAGGTCCCGCAGAATATCGAGATGAAGCGCGCTCGTCTCGATACTTTCGAGCCGGCCGTCGCGCAGCCGCGCGAAGTGGCTTTCCGTCGCCGCATGCTCCAGGTCGCGGAAGATCTCCTTCTCGACCACGAGGCGGCGGGCGGAGCGCGCGTCGTTCGCCATGAAGACGGCAAGCGCGAGCTGCAGGTTGTCCAGCAGCCTCAGATGCATGTCCCGGATCTCGTCGAGCCCTTCGTCGGAGAAGCTGAGCTGGTGCTTGATCTTCTTTCCGGCGAGATCCATCAGCCCCTTGTCGATGACGTCCCCGACATGTTCGAGATTGATGGTGAAGGCCAGGATCTCCGAACAGCGACGGTTGTCCTCCTCGTCCAAGGCATCGGGGCCGATATCGGCGAGATAGAGTTTGATCGCGTCGTTCAGCCGGTCGAGGATGTTGTCCATGCGGCAGATCTCCGCGACTCGCTTCCGGTCGTCGGTCTGGAAGACCTCGAGCGAGCCGCGCAGCATCGCCTCGACGACATCCGCCATGCGCATAGCTTCCCGGGCGGCGTTGGTCAGGGCGACATAGGGAGCGCGCCGGGCTTCCGGGTCGAGATATTGCGGCGTCGCGGGGTCCGCGACCTTCACCTGTTCGGGCAGCAGACGGACCAGCAGCCGCGCTGCCGGATTCAGCAGGCCGATGCCGGCGGCCGCCACCGCCAGGTTGAATCCGGTATGGAAGTTGACGGCCTGCCGGGCAGGATCGGCGTCGAGCGCCGCCAGCGCGAACGCAATCGGATCCAGGAACGGGAGCACGACGGCGCAGCCCAGGAACCGGAACGCCAGATTGCCGACCGGCAGGCGGCGGCTTGCAGGGTTCGGGCCGAGCGCCGCGACCACCGGCGGAATGGCTCCGCCGAGATTGGCCCCCAGCACCATGGCGAGGGCGGCTTCCGGCGGCACGATTCCCGCCCCGGCCAGGGACATGATCAGGAGCACGACCGCGACGCTGGCATGCGCCGCCCAGGTCAGCACCGCCGCAATCAGAAGGCCGAGCAGCGGCTCGCCCGCCACCGCGGCGACCAGCTCCTGCAGGACAGGGGATGCCTTGACCGGGCCGATCGTGGTCACGAGAAGCTCGAGCGACAGGAGCATGAGACCGAGCCCGATCCCGACGCGGCCGAGATCCCGGGTCCGCGTGGATCCCCGTCGCTTGAAGGCGACGAGCCCGATCAGGATCAGCGCCGGCGCAAGACTGGTCAGGTCGAAGGACAGGAGCTGCACGATCAGCGTCGTCCCGACATTCGCCCCCAGCATGATCGCGAGCGCCGGAACGAGCCCGACCAGCCCGCCGGCGGTGAACGAGGTCGCCATGAGCGCGGTGGCGGTGCTGCTCTGCAAAAGCCCGGTACCTCCCAGCCCCGCGAGGAACGCGCTGAATCTGTTGGAGAGCCCGGCGCTCAGCATGCGGCGAAGATTCGATCCGTAGGCCCGCACGACCCCGCTATGGACCATGTGCAGACCCCACAGCAGGAGCGCCACCTGCCCGGCCAGATGAACCAGGACCAGAGTTGCCGACATCGGGCGTTTCCCTTCCGCAACCGGACGGCCGCGGGAAGGTGGACGAACGGGACCATGGGCCCGTCCCGGGCGCCAGTTCCCGCGCCGAGGCCTGGCGATGGCGGCTCCGTCCCATCGCCCGTGAGATCGAAAGTAGGAACGCAGCAGCAGCCGGGAAGCTCCTGCTTCCCGGCTGCTGCGGAACCGGTTCAGTCGTCGAGATACCGGGTTCGTAGATGGTGCTTGAACACCTCGGCGTCAAGCGGACGGCCGGTCGCGCGGATCAGCAGCTCTTCGCTGGACCAGCGGGAGCCCTGGGAATGGATATGCTCACGCAGCCAGCCGGTGAGGGGCTGGAAATCCCCGCGGGAAAGACCGGGCAGGACATCGCCGTCAGCCCGGCAGGCGGCATCGAAGAGTTGGGCCGCCGTCATCGCGCCGAGCGTATAGGTCGGGAAGTATCCCCAGGCGCCCCCCGGCCAGTGAATGTCCTGCAGGCAGCCCAACGTATCCGTCGGCGGGCGGACGCCCAGCAGCTCCTCCATCAGGCCGTTCCAGGCGGCGGGCAGATCGGCCAGTTCCATCTCGCCCTGGATCAGCGCCTTCTCCAGGCGGTAGCGCAGGATCACATGTGCCGGGTAGGTCGCCTCGTCGGCGTCGACCCGGATGAAGCCGCGTTCGACCCGGGTATAGTGGCGATAGAGATTGTCCGCGCTCCAGGCCGGGCCCTCGCCCCGGAAGGCTTCACGCAGGATCGGCGCTGCCCATTCCAGGAAGGCCCGCGACCGGCAGGCCTGCATCTCAATGATCAGGGACTGGCTTTCGTGCAGGCTCATCCCCCGCGCGGCGCCGACCGGCTGCCCCTTCCAGCCGGCGGGCCGCCCCTGCTCGTAGAGCGCGTGGCCGGTCTCGTGCAGGACGCCCATGAGCGCGCTGGTGAAGTCCGATTCGTCGTATCGGGTCGTGATCCGGACGTCGTCCTCCGCCCCGCCGCAGAACGGGTGCACGCTGACGTCGAGCCGCCCCCGGTTGAAGTCGAACCCAGCGGCCGCCATGAAGCGGATGCCGATCTCGCGCTGAATCTCCACCGGGAAGGGCCCGGACAAAGGCTCGATCGGAGGGCGCGCCGCCTGATGGCTGAGCGCGGTCTCGATGAAGTCCGGAAGGAAGCCGGCCAGGTCCTCGAAGATGGCATCGATCCGTTCGGACCGACCGCCCGGCTCGTAATAGTCCAGAAGGGCGTCATAGGGCGAAACACCCAGCCGCTCGGCCTTGGCCCGGGCGGTCTCGCGCTGCAGCCGCAGTACCTCCTCGAGCAGTGGCAACAGCCCGGGAAAGTCGTTGTCCCGCCGCGCGGCACGCCAGGCGATTTCGCAGCGCGAGACGGCCTTCGAACTGGCCTCGACAAGGTCCGCAGGCACGGCCGTCGCGTGGACCCAGAGACGACGCATCTCCCGGACATTGGCGCGCTGCCAGTCGTCCAGGTCGTCCGCCGATCCGGCCTCGTCCAGCCAGTCGCCGATCCGGGGATCGACCAGCAGCTCGTGGCGCAGCACGCTCAGGGTCGCAAGCGCCTCGCCCCGGGTTTCGGACGCTCCCTCCGGCATCGTCGTCTCCTGGTCCCAGTGCAGGATGCCGAGCGCGTTGTCGATGGCGGAAAGGCGCGCGAAGCGCCGGGTCAGCTCCTGATAGGCGGACATGGGACGGGTCTCCGGGAATCAGGGTCGGCGGGAGGGGCCGGCGCCGGTCGAGGTGTCGGGTCGCGGCGGCGCCGGCCGCAAATGATAGATCACATAGATTACCAGCAGCGTGGCCGCGAAACCGAACCACGTCAGCGCATATTCCAGGTGATTGTTGGGAATGTCGATCCGGGTTTGCCCGCCGACCGGAAGCGCCCCCGGCGCCCCGGGCCCGGCCTCCAGGATCAGGGGCGGGG
>JAJUFW010000032.1 GCA_029263555.1 Alphaproteobacteria bacterium | reverse complement strand
CGTCGTTGTCGGCGGCATTGCGTTTCCCGTGGTCACACTGTCGGCCCTGCTGGTCTACGGCCTGCTGGTCACAGATCGGGTCGCGGGCGCCGGCGAACCGGCGCTCAGGATCGAAGTCGTGGGGGAACGCTGGTGGTGGCGCGTTCACTACCTGGACGAGGACGGCGACATCGCCTTCGCCAGCGCCAACGAAGTCCGCATCCCGGTCGGACGGGTGGTCGAGTTCTCGCTGAAGTCGAACGACGTCATTCACAGCTTCTGGGTCCCGAACCTGGGCGGAAAGCTCGACATGATCCCGGGGCACGTCAACACGCTCCGGCTGCAGGCCGATGAGCCGGGCACATTCCGGGGACAATGCGCGGAATATTGCGGCGGCCCCCACGCGCTCATGGCCTTCTACGTCGTCGCCGAGCCCGAGGAGCGCTTCGCTGCGTGGCTGGAGCAGGAGAGCCGACCGGCGATGGCGCCCAGGGTCCCCTTCACGCGGCAGGGGCAGGATCTGTTCGTCCGGGCGGGCTGCGGTGCCTGCCACACCGTCCGCGGCACGCCGGCGGACGGGGTGATCGGTCCGGACCTGACCCATGTCGGAAGTCGCGTCTCCATCGGGGCCGGCATTCTCCCGACCAATGTCGGCACCCTCGCCGGCTGGATCGCGGACAGCCAGCATCTGAAGCCGGACAACCTGATGCCGTCCTTCAACGTCCTGCGGGGACAGGACCTGCGCGCCATCGCCGCCTATCTGGAGAGCCTGAAGTGACGCCACGCCAGGATGACGGGACGTTTCCGAACGCGGCGCCGCGCCCGGAAGAGGAGCTTGCGAAGCTCCTGCGCATCTGGAAGCCGGTTTCGGGACTCCGCATCCTGTCGGCCGTCAACAATACCTATGTCGGCCTTTTCTACATCGCCACGGCATTCCTCTTCTTCATCCTGGCCGGAATTCTCGCGCTGCTGATGCGCGCCCAGCTGGCTGTCCCGGAAAACGACCTCCTGGGGCAGAACGCCTACAACCAGATCTTCACCATGCACGGCACGGTCATGATGTTCCTCTTCGCCGTGCCGATCGTGGAGGCGATCGCCATCTTCATGCTGCCCAACATGCTGGCGGCGCGGGACCTGCCGTTCCCGCGGCTGTCGGCCTATGCTTTCTGGGCCTACGCGGTCGGCGGCATCGTCTTCTTCTGCACGCTGTTCTTCGGGCTGTCGCCGGACGGCGGATGGTTCATGTACCCGCCGCTGACGAGTTCCGAGTTCTCGCCCGGATACAATGCCGATTTCTGGCTTCTCGGGATCGGCTTCATCGAGATCTCGGCGATCGCCGGAGCGATCGAGATCGTCGTCGGCGTCCTGCTGACCCGGGCGCCCGGCATGTCGCTGGACAGGATGCCGATCTATGCCTGGGCGATGCTGGTCTTCGCCGCCATGATCGTCTTCGGCTTTCCCGCAGTCATCCTGGCGACGGCCCTGCTCGAGCTCGAGCGGGCATTCGACTGGCCCTTCTTCATCGCCGAACGGGGCGGGGATCCGCTTCTATGGCAGCACCTGTTCTGGTTCTTCGGCCATCCCGAGGTCTACATCATCTTCCTGCCGGCCGCCGGGATGGTGTCGATGATCGTTCCCGCAATGACCGGGACGACGCTGGTCGGCTACCGGCTTGTCGTGCTGGCGCTGCTCGGCACCGGGTTTCTCAGCTTCGGCCTGTGGGTGCACCACATGTACACGACGGGCATCCCGCGGCTCTCGCTCAGCTTCTTTTCGGCGGCGAGCATGGCCGTGGCGGTGCCGAGTGGCATACAGGTGTTCGCCTGGATCGCGACGATCGCTTCGGGACGCCTGCGGCTCACCGTCCCGACGCTGTTCATCCTGGGCTTTCTGTTCATCTTCACGATGGGGGGGCTCACCGGGGTGATGGTGGCCATGGTGCCCTTCGACTGGCAGGCGCACGACACCTATTTCGTGGTCGCCCATTTCCATTACGTCCTGATCGGCGGTGCCGTGTTCCCGATCTTCGCGGCCATCTACTACTGGGCGCCGACGGCGAGCCGGAGGCCCCTGTCGGAGCGACTGGGCCGCTGGTTCTTCGGCCTGACCTTCGTCGGGTTCAACATCGCCTTCTTCCCGTTGCACATTGCCGGGCTTCGGGGCATGCCACGGCGCGTCTACACCTATCCCGCCGAGTTCGGCTGGGACTGGCTCAACATGATCTCCACGGTCGGCGCCTTCATGATCGCGGCAGGGGTCCTTGTCTTCCTGGTCGATCTTGTCCGCAATTTCCGTTTCAGCTTCGACCGCAGCTTCGGGAACATCTGGAACGCGGGCACTCTCGAATGGCTGCCGACCGGAACGTACCAGACGCGCAGCATCCCGATCGTGACCAGCCGCGAGCCGCTCTGGGACCAGCCGAACCTTGCCGAGAATGTGGAGGCCGGGCGGTATTTCCTGCCAGGCGCCCCCACCGGAAGCCGGGAGACCATCGTCACGAGCCCGATCGAAGCCCGTCCCCGCTATATCCTCCGGCTGCCGAACGCAAGCTGGCGGCCGATGCTTTCCGCGGTCTTCACCGCGGCCTTCTTCCTTCTCCTGACGGTGAAATTCGTCGTGACGGCCGTTGCCTGCGGGGTCGCCGCGATCGTGATGATGATCTGGTGGATGTGGTCCACCGATCCCGGCCCGTCGCATCCGCCGGTCGATATCGGCGGCGGCATCAGGCTTCCGGTCTATGTCAGGGGGCCCGCTTCCCATTCCTGGTGGGCCATGATCGTACTGGCGCTGGTGATCGGCACGACCTTCGCCTCGCTCGTCTTCTCCTACTATTTCCTCTGGACGGTTTCGCCGGAGGTCTGGCCCGCAATTACGGGGGCTTCAGTGCCGGCGCCCGGCTGGCCGTTGACGAGCGCCGCCCTGCTGGTCGCCAGCAGCGCCGCGATCGCCTATGGAAGCCGGGCGCTCATGCTTCCCACTGGGCGCGGATCCTGGCCGGTACGGATCGCGCTGCTGCTTGCGATCACGCTCCTGATCGCAAGCCTGGCGATCGAGCTTTTCGGACAATGGCAAACCGGGCTCCGCCCGACGGAGAGCGGCTACGGAGCGACGGTCTACGCGATCGCCGGCATGCAGGGACTGCTCGTCTTCGCATTGACGATCATGGGGCTCTACACGATCGCACGGTCGCTCGCCGGCCTGCTCGGCGCCGGACGTCGCGCAACCTACGACAACACCATGCTGCTCTGGCACTACACGGTCGGGCAGGGGCTGGTCGCGCTGTTCGTCGTTCACGTGTCGCCGAGGATCCTGGCATGACGCCAATACGGCGGGCCGGTGCCGACATGCCTTTCGTCTCGACGGCGATGCGCATGACGGGCGGCTTGCTGACCTGGGCCGCCCATTTCGCCGTGATCTACGGATTGACTGCGCTTGCCTGTGCCCGCGGCTTTGCGGACGCGGCCTGGCTCGGCATCGGCGTGGTGTCCTGGGGCATCGGCATCGCGACGGTCGTGGCCCTAGCCGCGATCGCCCTGCTGACCGCAGGCGCTATCCGCACCGTGGCGAAGAGCGTCGGGGGACCCGTCTTTGGGGACTGGATGACGATGGCCACGGGCGCTGCCGGCGTCGTCGCCGTCATCTGGCAGGCGATCCCGGTCCTGATCGTTCCCGTCTGCGTATGACCGGGATCACGGGTTCTCCGTCCAGGGTTGGCCGGATTGATGTCCGTTCATGCCCGACGACGGCGCCGGGCGGCTGGCGCGATCACCGGAACCACCGCCGATCGCCTGTCGGGAAAGCCGGGCTCGCCATCGTAGCAGGATTTGCCGCCCGATCTGCTGACGATCATTGCCGTCGCCGGTGCGGCCGTAATCGCATCCCCCGTCGGCGGCCTGATTGCGCTCTGGCGTCCGCCGGCCGCGCTTTTCATGTCGGTTGGGATCGGCCTCGCGGGCGGCTTGCGGGCGAGAAGGCCGAGCAGCATTCCGAGGCCGAGGGATTCTACCGCCGGCGTTGCCCGCGGGGAGGCGACGATCTTCGTGCTGTGCGGATGTCTCTGAAGCGGACTGCCGGCGGGGGGACGGAACGATGGGACAATTCGCCTTGAACCTGCTCGCGCTCGTGGTCACGGCGCTCAGCCTGGCTCCCTCCTTCGCTCATGTTCTCGAGGCGCTGCCGCGACTGACGGCCTGGTCCCCCGAGCTGTGGCGGGAGGCGACGGTGTTCGGCGGCCAGTTCCAGCTTTTCGCCGTTGTCGGCGCGCCGCTGGACATCGGCGCGATCCTGGTCCCCGCGACACTGGCCTATGTGCTGCGCAACGACCGGCCGGCCTTCCGCTTCGCCGCGGCCGGCGCCGTTCTTTTCGCGGCCAGCCTCGTCGTCTGGATGGGATGGGTGGCGCCGGCGAACAGGGTGCTTGCCACCTGGCGGCCGGGACCGGTTCCGGAGGACTTCTTCCTGATCCGGAACCGGTGGGAAACCGGCCATATGGTGATCGCGGCGATCAAACTCACCGGGTTCGTCGCCGTAGCGCTGTCGGTGCTCACGTCCCGGTCCCGGGGAATGCCGGCCCGCTGAATGCCCGATCCGGCGACCGTCGGACTGCACCCGATCCGCAGAACCGGGCATCATGCGGTCCGATTGCGAATCGCTCAGGAAAGGCGTTCTCGGGTGAGCGTTAGGAAGAACGGGGGCGTATCGTTCTGGTACGCGGATATCGGGGGCGTGCCGGACTATCGCCCGGCCTTGCCGGGTGATCGCGAGGTCGATGTCTGCATCGTCGGCGCGGGATTCACCGGCCTGTGGACGGCCTATTACCTGAAGAAGGCCGATCCGGGCGTCGATGTCGCCATCGTCGAGAAGGAGTTCGCGGGCTTCGGCGCTTCGGGCCGGAACGGGGGATGGCTGTCCGGCGCTTTCGGCTGGAGCCGGGAGAAGTACCTGGCCACGGGAACGCGCGCCGGCGTGATCGCGATGGAAGCTGCGCTGCGGGGCACGGTTGACGAGGTGATCCGTGTCGCGGAAGAGGAGGGGATCGACGCCGATATCCGCCGTACCGACGAGGTGAGCGTCGCCTGCAGCCCGGCGCAGGTGACCCGGATCCGCGAAGAGTATGAAAAGGCGCTGGCCTGGGAGGTGCCGAAGGATCGCCTCAGCCTCATCGGCGCGGACGAGACCCGGGTCCGGATCAATGTGGATCAGGCGATGGGCGCGCTTGTCACCCACGGGGTGGCGCGGGTCCAGCCGGCGAAGCTGGTGCAAGGGTTGGCGCGCGCGGTCGAGCGTCTCGGCATTTCCATCTTCGAGCAGACCACCGTCACGGCCATCGGGAAGGGGCGGGTCTTGACGGATCGCGGAACGATCCGTGCCGGCAGGATCATCCGCGCGACCGAAGGCTTCACGGCCGGGATCCCTGGGCATGAGCGCCTATGGGTCCCGCTGAACAGCGCCATCGTGGTGACCGAGCCCCTGTCGGACGATCTGTGGGACCAGCTTGGCTGGTCCGGCTGCGAACTGCTCGGCGACGCTGCACATGTCTATTGCTACGCCCAGCGGACCCGCGAGGGCCGGATCGCCATGGGCGGGCGCGGCGTGCCCTATCGGTTCGGATCGAAGACGGACTCCAGCGGGCGGACGCAGGACGCCACGGTGGCCATGCTGCGGGATGTTCTCCACCGGCTGTTCCCGCAGACCCGCGGCGTGCGCCTGGATCACGCCTGGTGCGGGGTACTGGGCGTTCCGCGCGACTGGTGCACCACGGTCGGCCTCGATCCGCGGACCGGGATCGGCTGGGCCGGGGGCTATGTGGGGCTGGGCGTCTCGACCTCGAACCTCGCGGGCCGGACGCTCGCTGACCTGGTCCTAGAGCGGAAGACGGAGATGACGGAACTGCCCTGGGTGAACCGGACGGTCCGCCGCTGGGAGCCCGAGCCCCTGCGCTGGCTCGGCATCCACGGCATGTATTCGCTGTACCGGATGGCCGACGCGCAGGAGGCGCGGACGGGCGGGGCCCAGACGTCCTGGTATGCCAGCCTGGCGAACCGCCTGACCGGGCATTGACCACCGGCTTCGCGACCGGCGGAAACCGCCGGAGCGCCGTCCGTCAGCTCCGCCCGTCGAGATGGCGGGCGCGCCGCAAGTCGGGGAAGATCCTTGCCCACAGGGCGGCCACGGCGATCGTGCCGGCGCCCCCGATGATGACCGCCGCCGGGGCGCCGACCAGCGCCGCCATGATGCCGGCCCGGAACTCGCCCAGCTCGTTCGACGCGCCGATGAAGACGGAATTGACGGCGCTCACGCGGCCACGGACCGCGTCCGGCGTCCAAAGCTGGATCAGTGTCGAGCGCACGAAGACGCTGACCATGTCGCTCGCCCCCATCACGAACAGCATCGCGATCGAAAGCCAGGGAGAGGTCGACAGGCCGAAGACGATCGTGCTTGCGCCGAACAGGCCGACGAAGACGAACATCGCGAGCCCGGCATGGTCCCGGATCGGATGGCTGGCCAGATAGAGCGCCGTGATCAGGGCGCCCGCGGCCGGGGCCGACCGCAACAGGCCGAGGCCCCAGGGGCCGAGGTCGAGAATGTCGCGGGCATAGACGGGCAGGAGGGCGGTCGCGCCGCCCAGCAGGACCGCGAACAGGTCGAGCGAGATGGCCCCGAGCACGACCTTCTCGCGGCGGATGTACTGGAACCCGGCGGCCAGCGTCCGCCACGCCACCGGCTCGCGGAGAATCCGCTGCTGCGGCCGCGGGATGGCGGCGACGATCAGCGCCGACGCCGCGAACGCCGCAAGGGCGGTGCCGAGCGCGGCCTCCGCAGCGATGCCGTACAGCAGGCCGCCGATGACCGGCCCCGCGATCGTCGCGAACTGGCCGGCCGACGATGTCAGAGCGATGGCGTTGGGGAGATGCTTGGGCGGAACCAGGTTCGGTGCCAGCGAGGTGGAGGCGGGGCCGAAGAAGGCGCGTGCGGTACCGAAGACGAGAAGCAGGATCAGGACCGGCCAGGGCGTCTCCATTCCGTGCAGGACGAACAGCAGCAGCGTGCCTGTGCAGAGCGCCTCGGCAAGGATGCACAGGCCCATGATCGTCCGCCGGCTGAAGCGATCGGACACGGCCCCCGTCACCAGCACGAGCGGCAGGGAGGGCAGGAACTGGGCGAGGCCGACGAAGCCGAGATAGAGCGGATCCCGGGTCAGATCGTAGATCCACCACGCGACCGAGACGCTCAGGATGTGGGTCGCCAGGTTGGCGCCGAAGCGGGCGATCCAGAACCTGACGAAGCCGGGATGGCTGAATGCCGGCCACCGGGAGGAAAGGGCCGGATCTGCGAAGGATGGCATGGGGAGCTTCGGGACTTTCGGGGGGGAGCCCGGCCAGGCGAAGGGGGTGCGGCAGCGGATGCTTGCCGCCCGGCCGCGCCGTGACCAGGGAAGGTAAACGCCTGGGATCAGTCCATTACACCAGGATTGCGAAATTCTGCACGGTCAAAGTGTCGGCACCATCGGCGCCTCGGACGAAAAACGGCGGCCGGCTGTTGTGGGAGCCAGCCGCCGGAAGAAAGGGATGGCTTGGGGGCAGCCTTGATCCAAGGCCGCCCTCAGCGGTTACAGCTCGACCGGATCGCCCGGCTTGGGAAGCAGGACTTCGCCCCGCCGCACCAGCGACTTGAACTTCTGCGGATCCCCGGTCAGCAGCGGGAAGGTGCCCCAGTGGATAGGCACGATGTATTTCAGATCGAGGAATTCGTTGCAGGCGATGGCCGCGGCCTCGGGGCCCATCGTGAAGCGGTCGCCGATGGGCAGCAGGCCGACCTCGGGTTTGTAGAGGCGCTGGATCAGCGCCATGTCCGAGAAGAGCCCGGTATCGCCCGCGTGGTAGACCACCGGAGCGCCGCTGCTTTCGAAGACGAGGCCGGCCGGATCGCCCATCGTGACCGGGACGCCGTTCTCGATAAGCGCCGAGCTGTGCTGCGCATGGACCATGCTGACGGTCACCCCGTCCACGCGGACGGAGCCGCCGATATTCATCGGCTGGAACTTGTCCAGCCCCTTGCTGCCGAGATACTGGCAGATCTCGAACTGGGCCAGAACGGTGGAGCCGTATTTCTTAGCAAGGCGCGCCGTATCGCCCAGATGATCCGAATGCCCGTGGGTCAGGGCGATATAGTCGACGCGCTCCAGCCTGTCCTCATACCCCGCGGGGTAGGTGGAATTCCCGGTGAAGAACGGATCGATCAGGATGTTCTTGCCGCCCATCTCGAGATGGAAGGCGGAGTGTCCGAGCCAGGTGAGCTTCATGCCATTTCCTCGAAACGTCTGCGGGATCGGGCCCGAGGGGACGGCGAAGCGCACCCGTCGTGGCCCGAAAGCCCGGTCCGGTTGGTCGGCCCCAGTGTGCCAGCAAAACGCCAGCTTTCCAGCCCGATTTACGGGACGAACGGGAGCCTTCGCCCGTAACCATGACCCATGACGTGCCATCCCGTGCCGGCACCGTCGGCCTTCCGGAGGATCGATCGGTATCCTTTCCGTCCGGGACGGAAAGGGGGAATGGGACTCCGGTCGCGGCTATTCCGCGGCTTCGCGCGCTCCCGTATCGCCGATGCCTTCGACATTGGCCTCGCCCCAGGCCTTGAGCGCGCGAAGGACGGGTTCGAGGCTCCGGCCGCGCTCCGTCAGGCTGTATTCCACCTTGGGGGGAACCTCGGGATAGACGGTGCGGATCACGAAGCCGCCGGCTTCCAGCTCACGCAGCTGGTTCGTCAGCATCCGTTGCGTGACGTTCGGCAGCCGGCGGCGGATTTCATTGAAGCGCAGCGTGCCCTGCAGGAGGTGCCACAGCACGACGCCTTTCCATTTACCGCCGATTAGGGACAGCGTCGCCTCCACCGGGCAACCGGGACTGCAGTCGAAACGTTCGTGGCGCAGGCGCGGCATCGGACGGTATCCTTTTCGACACTATGTGCGGATTATGTGCGTTCTTGCGAAGAATACGCCATCGCGTCATCTGTAGCCACACCGTCAGCTCCAGACCGAAAGGAGGCCCCGATGCGTGCCGTTGGCTACAAGACACCGCTCCCCATCACGGAGCCCGAGTCGCTCGTCGATATCGAACTGCCGAAGCCCACGCCTGCCGGGCATGACCTTCTGGTCGAGGTGAAGGCGGTGTCGGTAAACCCCGTCGATTACAAGGTGCGCCGCCGCAGCCCGCCGGAGGGCAGCGAATGGAAGGTGATCGGCTGGGATGCAGCCGGGATCGTCAGCGCCGTCGGGGACGAGGTCACGCTCTTCCGGCCCGGCGACGAAGTCTTCTATGCGGGATCGATCACGCGGCCGGGCACCAACGCCGAATTCCATCTCGTCGACGAGCGCATCGTCGGACGGAAGCCGAAGACGCTCGACTGGGCCGAAGCAGCAGCCCTGCCCCTGACCTCGATCACGGCCTGGGAGGCCCTGTTCGACCGGCTGGACGTGAACAAGCCGGTACCCGGTGCGGCCCCGGCCATTCTGATCGTCGGCGGTGCCGGCGGCGTCGGGTCCATCGCGGTCCAGATCGCCCGTCAGCGTACCGGTCTTACCGTGATCGCGACGGCATCGCGTCCCGAGACGCAGGAATGGGTCAGGTCGCTTGGCGCCCACCATGTCATCGACCATTCCAATCCGCTCGCGGCGGAAGTCGCAGCGCTTGGGCTGGGCGCGCCTGCCTTCGTATTCTCGACGACGCACACGGAAAAGCATGCCGGCCAGATCGCGGAACTCATCTCGCCGCAGGGAAGGTTCTGCCTGATCGACGATCCCTCGTCAGTCGATATCATGCAGTTCAAGCGCAAGGCCGTGTCGATCCATCACGAGCTCATGTTCACCCGCCCGATGTTCGGCACGCCCGATATGGCGGAGCAGGGCCGGCTTCTGAACGAAGTTTCGCGCCTGGTCGACGAAGGCAAGCTGCGGACGACCCTCACCAAGCGTCTCTCGCCGATCAACGCGGCCAATCTGAAGCATGCCCACGCGCTGGTGGAGAGCGGCACCATGAGAGGCAAGGTGGTGATCGAAGGTTTCGATCCGCAGGCCTGAACCGGTTCCGGCCGCACGAGAATGGCGCCCCGCGCGACCGCCCGCGGGGGGCGCCTCCGGATGATCGGGGACTGAAGCGATCAGTCCGCGAGCCGACCGAGCCGGATGAAGTGGGTTTCGCCGGAGGAGTCGTCGACGCCGTCATTGTCGGTGACGAGATAGGCGTCGCCGGCGGCGTCGACGGCGAAGCCTTCCGGCTTGTCGACCACATAGCCCCTGGGCGCGAGGAGATCCGGGATCAGGTCGCGGAGAACGCGCTTTTCGACGACCGGGATGTCGGCCGACCCGGGGACGGCCGGAACCACGTCGGTCAGCGAAACCTCCGTCAGCGTCTTGAGACGCGCGGCGCCGCCGATCCGGTTGTCGCGCTCGATCAGGATCAGGCGGTCGTCACCGACTGCCGTGATCTCGGAAAGCCCGACCCAGCCCTTGTCGGCACGGGTGAGCGGATAATGGACGACACCCCAGGTCCGATCCGCCGGGCTGTAGGAGAGAAGCTTGGTCATGCCCTTCGGATCATCGCCCCATTCGCGCTGGACCGCGAGCCACACCGTCTCTGACGCGCTGCTGCCGGCGACGGTGACGCCTTCTAGGCCCGAGGCGGTGGCGTGGGCGGCGATCTCGGCCGGAAGCGGGATTTCCTCGAGGATCGTGCCGTCGGTCGAGACACGCAGCAGCCGGTTCGTCATGCCCTCTTCCGGGTCGCCCTCGGTGGCCAGCCAGAAGCCGTCTCCGGCGACGGCGATGCCCTCGAGATCGAGGTCCCGGGGAGTTTCGCCGTTCCGGGTGACGGTGACGGCCGAGGTGATGACGGCGGGGGTCTGCGTCGCATCGATCGTCAGGATGCGGGGCGCGGAGCCGTAGGCGCTGTCGGTGACGGCGTAGAGCCGGCCCGGCTCCTCCGCGTCGGCCGCAAGGCCGGACAGCGCCCCCCAGCCGATCGGCAGCCCGTCGGCGCCGTTCGCCGAGACGATGGTCGGATAGGCGGCCGGGCCTTCCTCCCGCGCGAAGATCATCACATGGGCACCGACGCCGCCATCGGGGGAGAGGTCCTCCTCATTGGCGACGACGAAGAGGTCGCGTTCGGGGATCGCGAGAAGCCCTTCCGGGCCGATGCCGGCGGCCAGCATCTGCAGGAACTCCGGCGCCTGACCCGGACCGTTGTCGCGATAGACGCCGACGACCGAGGCGCGTTCGGAACCGACGAAGATCAGGCGGTCATCGCCGTACCGGCCGACCGCGATGCCCTCGGGTTCGACGCCCTTGTTGTCGCTCCGGCCCTCGGGATAGTGGCCGACCCGGATGACCTCGTGCTCGAAGGCGGCACCCGACGAGAATTCGACCGTGCCGTCCTTGCGGAAGATCGTGAAGGTCCGGGAGCCGCCCTTGTAGTCACCCTCGTCCGCGGTGACGAAACGGGTATCGTCCAGCCAAGCGACGGCGTCCGGCTCCCGCGCTACGTTCCGGATCGAGTCGACCGGCAGAATCGCGCCATCGTCTTCCGTGTCGACCTGATCGAGATCGACGGTCCCGGCGGAGAAATGCGCGGTCACTTTCGCGCTCGCCAGGTCGACGACGGCGATGTGGTTGTTTTCCTGCAGCGTGACGACCGCCTCGTTCGCGTCGTTGATGTCCACGAATTCGGGTTCGGGATCGTCGGCGGCGACGGCGGCAAGGCCGGTCAGGTCGGCGTTGCGCAGGCTCGAGCAGTCGGGAACGCCGTCCTTCATGCGAAGGATGGCAAGAGTTCCGGCCGGCAACTGGGGAATTTCGCCGTCGTTCACGTCCTCGTCGCGCTCGTTCTCGATGGCGACGGCGACGAAGGTGCGATCGGGACTGGTCGCGACGGAGTCGGGCTGCCCGGCAAGGTCGCAGCGCAGCTCGACATTCCGGCGCGCGATGTCGACGACCGCGAGATGGCCCGAGGGGTGCTCATAGTCGACGGAGGTCACGACGCCGACCAGCGCCCGGTTGCCGACGACCTTCACCGAGGTCGGGTCCCCGGCAAGGCGGACGAAGCCGGCCGGCCTGGGCGCGGCCGGATCGGTGATGTCGACGAAGCCGAGCCCCTGCTGCAGCGCGTCCGTGTAGATGAGCGTGTTTCCGTCCTCGGAAACGGAGATGATCTCCGACACGGTGCCGCCGGAGGCATCGGCGCCGTCCGGCAGGTTCGCCGCGACGGGAAAGGTGGCGATGCGGTTGAAGACTTGCTCGGCGGCCGCGGGCATGGCTGCCGTTGCCAGAAGCATGACAAGGAAGGATCCGGCTTTACCGGTGGTCGGCATGGGAATTCGTCCGTTCTAGGAGGTGACGAAGGGTGACGGACTTCCTTTCCGACATTTCGGTGAACGCAGAAGGACAGTTCTGTTTCGGATCCGTTAAAGCAGGTTGGGCCTAGCCGGATGTCCGCCAACATTCCCGGTCGGCAGGTGGTGCAGGGGCATGCGAGCGGTCATCCCTCGACTTGGGCGAGACGGGCGTGGGAGGAGCCATGGAGCTCCGCCATTTGCGATTCTTCAACGTAGATGCCGGGGAGTTGAGCTTTACGGGCGCCGCCGAGAGGCTGAGGGTCGCACAGCCCCATATCGGCCGAGACAT
>JAJUFW010000661.1 GCA_029263555.1 Alphaproteobacteria bacterium | reverse complement strand
ACGGATTTCGGGGCGGTGAAGTCGCCCGAGGCGCCGCTTTTCAACAGTCGCTTCCAGCAGGGGATCGCCAAGTTTGCGGCCTTCGCCTACGACGCCGAAACGGGGGAGTTCCTGGCTTCCGCCGGGCCGGTCTACGGGGTGGTCGGACGGGAGGGCAATCAGCTCTTCTCGACCTTCGTCTGGGAGAAGCGGGATATCCGTACCGACCCCGGCGACTGGCGCTGACCGGGTCTCCGAAACGAAACCGGGGCGGGAAGGGATGCCCCCTTCCCGCCCCGGAACCGTCGGGCGTCGTCGCGAGGTCGAGGCGCCGCTATTCGGCGGGCGTCGGCTCGGGCCGGGCGTCCGGCTGCTCCGCCTTCTTCTCGCCCCTGTCGAACAGGCGCATGACGAAGACGAAGAACACTGGCACGAAGATGACGGCCAGAACCGTCGCCGAGATCATCCCGCCCAGCACGCCGGTGCCGATCGCATTCTGGCTGCCGGCGCTGGCCCCGGTCGCGATCGCGAGCGGCGTCACGCCCAGGGTGAAGGCGAGCGACGTCATAAGGATCGGCCGGAAGCGGAGCCGCGCCGCCTCGACCGTCGCCTCCAGGAGCGACCGGCCGGACGCCCGAAGATCCTTCGCGAATTCGACGATCAGGATCGCGTTCTTCGCGGAAAGACCGATGATCGCGATCAGGCCCACCTTGAAGTACACGTCGTTCGGCATGTCGCGCAGCATCACCGCAAGGACCGATCCGATTACGCCCAGCGGCACGACCATCATCACCGAAAGCGGGATCGACCAGCTTTCATAGAGGGCGGCCAGCAGCAGGAACACGAACAGGATGCTGAGGGCGACCAGGAGCGGGGCCTGCGACCCCGACTGGATCTCCTGCAGCGACTGTCCCGTCCATTCATAGCCGAAGCCGGGCGGAAGCTGCGAGGCGAGCCGCTCCATCTCGGCGATGGCGTCGCCCGAGGAATAGCCCGGGGCCGCTTCGCCGCCGATGCGGATCGAGGGATAGCCGTTGTAGCCCACGACCTGCAGCGGGCCCCTGATCCACTCCACCGTGGCGAAGGCCGAAAGCGGCACCATCCCGCCATGGACGTTGCGGACATGGAGGTTCAGCAGGTCGTCCGTCGTCATCCGCTTGTCCTGGTCCGCCTGGACCGTGACGTTCTGCATGCGTCCGGCGTTCGGGAAGTCGTTCACGTAGGACGAACCGAAATTCGCCGAGATGGTCGAGTTGATCTCGGCGAAAGTGACGCCGAAGGTGTTCGCCTTCTCCCGGTCGATAGTCAGCCTGACCTGGGCCGCGTCAGGCAGCCCTTCGACGCGGACGCTGGCCAGGACCGGGCTCTGGGAAGCGGCCGCCAGAAGCTGGTCGCGCGCGTCCAGAAGCGCCTCCTGGCCAAGGCCGGCACGGTCCTGCAGGCGGAACGTGAAGCCGTTCGTCGTGCCCAGGCCCATGATCGGCGGGGGCGACAGCGCAAAGGCGATCGCGTCCCTGATCTGGAACAGCTGCATGTTGGCCCGGCCGGCGAGGGCGGCGGCCGAGTTGTCCTCGTCCCGCTCGCTCCAGTCCTTCAGGGTGACGAAGGCGAGACCCGCATTGGGGCCCGAGCCGGAAAAGCTGAAGCCCGAGATCGACACGATCCGCTCGACCGCCTCTTCCTGCAGGAAGATGTTCTCGACCTGCTCCAGCACCTCCAGTGTCCGGCTGGCGCTCGCTTCCGGCGGCGCCTGGATGTCGGCGATGAGGAAGCCCTGGTCCTCGTCCGGAAGGAAGGCGGAGGGGAGCTGCAGATAGGCCCAGCCCAGCCCTGCCAGCAGGGCGAGATAGATCACCATGAAGCGGCCCGACCGGCGCAGGACGGCGCCGACCATCGAGCTGTAGCCGTGGGTCGTCCGGGCGAAGCCGCGGTTGAACCAGCCGAAGAATCCCTTCCGGGCGT
>JAJUFW010000540.1 GCA_029263555.1 Alphaproteobacteria bacterium | reverse complement strand
TTTCACGCACCCCGTCGCGGATCACCGTGGCCCGGGGCGAGATCATGCCGCGGATCGCGTCGAGCGCCTGCTCCGCCCTTCCCTCCTGCACGAAGCCGACGATCGCATTCACCAGGACCACGGCGACGATGACCGCCGCGTCGACCGAATGGCCGAGGATCCAGGCCGCCACGGCGCCGGCCAGGAGGAAATAGATCAGGGCGTTGTTGAACTGCGACAGGAAGCGCAGCAGCGGATGGCGGCCGCGGGCGGGCGGAAGCTCGTTGCGCCCGTAAACCTCCAGGCGCCGTCGCGCCTCCGCCTGGTCGAGACCGGCCGGGCCGGTCTCTAGATCCTCCAGGACCTCCTGGAAGCGCCGGGCATGGGGTTCGCCCGGGCTCCCGGCCGAAGGCTGGACGCGGTCCGTCGCGACGGTGTCTGTCATCCGGCTTCCCCTGTTCGGGCTGGTGCCAACCTCCGGAAAGGCCTGGATTGCCGGCCCGCCGGTCCCCACATCCGGGCTGATCGGCGGCCGCCCCCTTCGGCCGAAACTAGGCAGATCATGCAGACGTTCCTACCCTACCCGGAGTTCCGGCGCTCGCTGGAATGCCTGGATTCAAGGCGCCTCGGCAAGCAGCGGGTCGAGGCGATGCAGATTTTGAACGCCTTTCGACGATCCTCGGGCGGATGGGTCAATCACCCGGCCAAGATCATGTGGACGGGGTACGAGAATGCGCTTCGCCTCTATCACAACCTGGCCATCGAGATCTGGGCCGCCCGCGGGTTCCGGAACGGCATGCTCCCGGCCCCGATCGACGGACCGGTCGTATTTCCGCCCTGGCTGGGCGACGAGGCCTTCCATGCCGCGCACCGGAGCAACCTGCTGCGCAAGGATCCTGTATTCTACGGCCGCTACCGCTGGACCGAGCCGCCGGACCTGCCCTATGTCTGGCCCGGCTGCGGAAGCCGGACCTGAGATCCGGCCAGGATCGCCGACGACCGGGGGGAAGGACGAGCGTCACGGCTCCAGCAGGCGGGGCCCAGGCCCCTGCTCGCTCAGGCGGTCGCCCGGATTGCGCAGCGGGCAGGCGCTCATCGACAGGCAGCCGCAGCCGATGCAGCCGTCGAGCTGGTCGCGCAGGCGGGTCAGCATGGTGATCCTGGCGTCCAGATTTGTCCGCCACCGTTCGGAAAGCCGGCGCCAGTCCTCCGTCGTCGGCGTGCATTCCTGGGGCAGCAAGGACAGCGCCTCGCGGATCTCACGGAGCGGGATCCCGGTCCGCTGCGCCACCTTGATGATGGCGACCCGCCGCAGGACGGAGCGCGGATAGCGGCGCTGGTTGCCGCGGGTACGCGTGCTCCGGATCAAACCCTTTGATTCGTAGAAATGGAGCGTCGAGACCGGAACACCGGCCCGCGCCGCCACTTCGCCCACGCTCAGATCCTCTCCGATCCTGCCTCGCGCCGATCCAGCCACCGCTCGCAAACCTTCTTGACCTCAAGTTAGGTTGAGATTGTAGCCATACGACTCATCGAAGCGAATCGTCGGAAAACAACGGGAGTCGCCCCCATGGCCCAACCCATCAAGACCGCCCTCATCTACGGCAGCACCCGGCAGGGCCGGTTCTGCGACACGGTCGTCGACTGGATCATCCGGGAGCTCGGAGATCGCGGCGACTTCGCGCTGGACCCGATCGATCCGGCCGTCTTCGACCCGGGCGACAGCGCGGCGATGGCCGAGCTGAAGGCGCGGCTCGGCGCAGCGCAGGCCTTCATCGTCGTCACGCCGGAGTACAACCACGGCTATCCGGCGCCGCTGAAGGCGCTGATCGATTCGGTGCGGGAGGAATGGCAGGCCAAGCCTGTCGCCTTCGTCTCCTATGGCGGGATCTCCGGCGGCCTGCGCGCGGTGGAGCAGCTCCGGCAGGTCTTCGCCGAACTTCATGCGGTGACGATCCGGGACAGCGTGAGCTTCGCCAACGCGCGGAGCCGGTTCGACGAAAGCGGCAATCCCCTCGATCGCGAACCGGCATCGAAGGCGCTGGCCCTGATGGCCGCGCGGCTCTCCTGGTGGGCGACGGCCTTGACCGCCGCCCGCGACGCCTCCCCCTACGGGGCCGTCACGGCCTGAGCGGCACCCGCTGCGGGGCGCCGGCCCGGGGGGCCATGGCTAAAGGCGTTCCAGGACCTCGTATCCGGCATCCGCGATCGCGGCCCGGACCGCCTGGTCGCGGACGTCCTCGGCCTCGACCGCAACCTCGCCGCGGTCGAGGTCGACCACCGCCCGCCGGACCGTCGGCACGGCCTCGACCGCGATGGTCACCGCCTTCGCGCAATGGCCGCAGGTCATTCCCGAAACCCGGTATCGCAACATGTCTCGTGGCTCCCGTCGGAGGTTGATCGCGGATCATCCTGGACCTTCCAGGGACGGGAAGGTCAAGCCCGGCCCGAACCACCGGGCGGGACCGGACCGGCCCCATCATGCCCGCGTCATGGGTTTCTCGCGACAGAAGCTCAGCGCCGTTGCGCCGGAGCCCGACCGGAGAGCGCCATGCCCGACAGAAAGGGAGAGCGGGCCGATGCCGGCCCGCCCCTTGGTCCCGCCCGCGCCGCGACCTGGCGCCGGC
>JAJUFW010000197.1 GCA_029263555.1 Alphaproteobacteria bacterium | reverse complement strand
GGCATAGAGATTGTCGATGTCCGCGAAGCCGTCCTCGGAGAAGACGAGGCGGCGACAGGTGAAGCCCAGCCGCTCCAGAGCCTCCTGGGCGACGTCCAGGGCCCCGGCATCGACGGGGGTGACGCTCGGCCTGCGGATGAGCGCCTGGGCCAGCGCGACAGGATCGGCCATGTTCATGTGCACCCGTTCCGGCGGCTGCTGGCGAATACGGGATGGCCGCCGGCGGCGGCCGGATCGACCGTCCCCTGGCCCGGCGCCATCGTTCTCAGTCCCGCAGCAGATCGTTGATCGATGTCTTGGCGCGGGTCCTTTCGTCGACGCGCTTCACGATCACCGCGCAGTAGAGCCCGGGGCCGGGCGTGCCGTCGGGCAGCGGACGGCCCGGCAAGGTGCCCGGAACGACGACCGAATAGGCCGGCACCCGGCCGACGAACACCTCGCCCGTCGTCCGGTCGACGATCTTGGTCGAAGCGCCGATGAAGACGCCCATGGACAGCACCGAGCCTTCCTCGACGATGACGCCTTCCGCCACCTCGGACCGGGCGCCGATGAAGCAGTTGTCCTCGATGATGACCGGCCCGGCCTGCAGCGGCTCGAGCACCCCGCCGATGCCGGCGCCGCCGGAAATGTGGACGTTGCGGCCGATCTGGGCGCAGGACCCGACGGTCGCCCAGGTGTCGATCATGGTCCCGCTGTCGATATGGGCGCCCAGGTTCACGAAGGAGGGCATGAGCACCACGCCCGGCGCGATGTAGGCCGAGCGGCGGACCACGCAGTTCGGCACGGCGCGGAACCCGGCCGCCTTGAACTCGGCCTCGCCCCAGCCGGCGAACTTGGAGGGCACCTTGTCCCACCAGGCGGCATCCCCCGGGCCGCCCGCGATTGCGGTCATGTCATTGAGCCGGAAGGACAGGAGAACCGCCTTCTTCAGCCACTGATTGACCCGCCAGCTTCCGTCGATCTTCTCGGCGACCCGGAACCGCCCTTTGTCCAGCCCGTCAAGCGCGGCTTCGATCGCCTCACGCACCTCGCCGCCGGTGGAGGGGTTCAGGGAGTCCCGGTTCTCCCAGGCGGCCTCGATCGTGTTCTGGAGCTGTTGGTCGGTCATCTTCCGGATCCTGAGGGTGAGCTGTCGCGCGGCAACTTGGGTCAGGGCGGCAGTCCTGTCAACGCGCTGCGGCGCGGGCGTCCGCGACGTCCGAGAGCCAGCTGCCCAGATCGTCGACCGCGAAGTGGATATAGGACGCCTCCGACGCGGGAACGGCCCATTCGATCGTGTTGCGGACCCAGATGGTCGTCATGCCCAGCTCATAGGCGGGTTCGAGATTCCGGGCCATGTCCTCGATCATCGCCGACCGGGCCGGATCGATGCCGAACCGGTCGATCATCCGCCGGTAGACCTCACGATCGGGCTTCGGGACATAGTTGGAGGCGACGATGTCGACCACGTCGGAGAAATGGTGCGCGATGCCGATCCGCTCCAGCACGCGTTCGGCGTGCCGGACCGAGCCGTTGGTGAAGATGAGCTTGCGGCCGTCCAGGCGCGCAAGCGCGTCGTCGAGCGAGTGGCAGGGATCGATGACCGTCAGGTCGATGTCGTGCACATAATCGAGGAAGAGCTGCGGGTCGAGCCCGTTCACGGTCATCAGGCCGCGCAGGGTCGTGCCATGCTCCCTGAAATAGCGCTTCTGCAACGCCCGGGCATCGTCCCAGGACAGGTTCAGATACTCGCAGATGAACTCTCCCATCCTGCGTTCGACCTGGTCGAACAGCCTGCAGGAGGCCGGGTAGAGCGTATTGTCGAGGTCGAAGACCCAGTCCTCGACATGGGGGAGGGGATCGGCGGCGGTATCGGTCATGGCGCCAAGGCTAGGGTGCCGCCCGCTCCGGGGCAAGATGATTGCCCCGGGCTGCCGCCCCCGTGCCCGGGATTTACCGGGGCTTAACATGACCCCGCTAGCTTCCGGTGATCGGGCTCAGGAGGAGCGGAGTGTCATTGTTCGGTGCCAGGAAGACGCCGGAACCAATGGGCGCAGCCCCTGCGACCCTGCGGGATCTCGTCGCCCGTTATCCGGGCCCGGCCATACAGCTGTCGCCGGACGGTGCCGTGACGGTGGCCAGCCCCGCCGCGGCAGCGTATCTGGAGCGCGACGGGGAGGGGCGGTTCGGTGCCTGGTGGGACGAACTGTCCGCCTGGCTTTGCGACTCCCGCTCCCCGGACCTGCCCTTCAGGACCAGCAGGATCGAGACCGATCGCGGGCACGTGCTGATCGAATGGGCGGTGACGGGCCTGCCTGACGGGTCGGTGCTGCTGCTCGGCCGGGACGTGACGGTGGAGCGGAGCGTCCGCGACGCGCTGGCGGAATCCCGGCAGCGCCTTCGGGACCTGGTCGACCTCGCCTGCGACTTCGGCTGGGAAACCGGCCCGGAGGGGCGGTTCGTCTATTTCTCGACCGAGCTCGTCCTCGGCCACAGGACGGAAAGCCTGGTCGGCCGGCCGGTCGACGACCTTCTGGCCGAGCCGACGATCGAACGCTCCCCCTTCGAGACGCGCCATCCGGTCGAGGAGGCGGCGGTCATCCTGCGCGGGGCGCGGGGCCGGACGGTCGAGGTGGTCCTGTCCGCGCGTCCCCTGCACGACGCCAGCGGCGCCTGGCGCGGCGCGCGCGGCATCTGCCGGATCCGGGAGACGGGGCAGCAGCCTGATGACGACGCCCGGTGAGCCCCCGTCCTACGAGGCCGCGAAACGCCAGGCCCGGGATCCGGACGTCTCCGTCCGGCGCGCCCTTGCGGAGGAGACCTCCATCGCGCCGGAACTCCTCTACTATCTCGCCTGCGATGTCGCCGCCGAGGTCAGGGCGACGATCGCCGGCAATCCGGCGACGCCCCTCAAGGCCGATCTTCTCCTGGCCGAGGATGTGGACGAAGGAGTCCGGCTGGCCCTCACGGGCAAGACGGTGGCGCGCCTTCCGCGGAACGGAGTCGCGGATCCCGGTCCCCTGCCCAGGCTCATCCTGAAGATCCTCGAACGCCTGGGCGCCGATCCCTCGGTGGCCGTCCGGCGAGCGCTGGCCGAGGCGGTCCAGGAGCTGGAGCATGCGCCGAGCGACCTGATCCGCACCCTGGCCGCCGACCGCGACGATGCCGTCGCCGAGCCGGTGCTGCTGAACTCGCCGCAGCTGGCCGACGACGATCTCGTCGATCTGGTCCGCGCCGCGCCGGCGCCAGGCACCCGCGGCGCCATCGCCCGGCGGGCATCCGTTTCGTCCCGCGTCGCCGACGCCATTGCCCGCAGCGACGACGTCGGAGCGATCGCGGCCCTGATCGCCAATCACGGCGCCCAGATCCGGGAGGATACCCTGGACCGGATCCTTGACCGGGCGCCGCAGGAGGAAAGCTGGCACCGGCCGCTCGTCTACCGGCCGGGCCTGCCCCGATTCGCGATCGCAAGGCTGTCCGGCTTCGTCGCCCTTTCGCTGGTCGAGGCGCTGCAGCGGCGCAGCGATCTCGACCCGGAATCGCTGGCGATCGTCGGGGAGATGCTGAACGCCCGGAAGGAGCAGGAGGCGGCGCGCCGTCCGCCGGAAGCCGAGGAAGGGCAGGGCCCCGACGGGGCCGAGCGGGCGCGGCGTCTGGCCCGTGCCGGCCGGCTGACCGCCGAGGATGTCGACGACGCGATCTTCGCCGGCGACCGGCCCTTCGTGATCGCCGCGATCGCCGCCCTTGCCGCGGTGGAGGAAAGCGTCGTCGACCGCATATTCAAGGCGGCAAGCGGCAAGGCAACGGTCGCGCTCGCCTGGCGCGCCGGCATCGGCATGGGCCTCGCGCTCAAGCTGCAGCACCAGATCGCGCATGTGCCGGCGCGCTCGATCGTCCATTCCCGCGAAGGGGGCGGATATCCGCTCACGGTCGGGGAGATGGAATGGCAGCTCGAGTTCTTCGGGGTCGAACCCCGCTGACGGGGCTTGAGGCGGCTCAGGCCTCGCCGATCAGCGTGCCCGCGCCGCCGTCCGTGAAGATCTCGATAAGCAGGGCGTGCGGCACGCGTCCGTCCAGGATCACGGCGGCGTCGACGCCCTGGTCGACGG
Organism: Alphaproteobacteria bacterium; assembly: GCA_029263555.1. GTDB lineage: Bacteria > Pseudomonadota > Alphaproteobacteria > DSM-16000 > Inquilinaceae > JAJUFW01. The sequence goes on along the minus strand of JAJUFW010000197.1, from coordinate 2,053 downwards.
CGGCGAGGCAGGTTTCGATCTTCGGGATCATGCCGCCGCGGATCACGCCTTCGTCGATCAGCTCCCGTGCCCGATCCGGGGAGAGATCCGGAATGAGGGTGCCCTGGCCGTCGAGGACGCCGGGGACGTCCGTCAGCAGGAAAAGGCGCGTCGCGCTGAGCGCAGCCGCGATCGCGCCGGCAGCCGTGTCGGCGTTGATGTTGTAGGTCTCGCCCGTCGGGCCGACGCCGATCGGCGCGATGACCGGAATGAAGTCGGTTTCGGCGAAGGCTTCCAGGATCTCGGGGTCGATCGCGTGCGGCTCGCCGACGAAGCCCAGGTCCAGGATCTTCTCGATATTGCTTTCCGGATCGCGCCGCGTGCGGCGCAGCCGCCGCGCCTGGATCAGGCTGCCGTCCTTGCCGCTGAGGCCGACCGCCTTGCCGCCGACCTCCTGGATCGCCGAGACGATCGACTTGTTGATCGAACCAGACAGGACCATCTCGACGACGTCGACCGTCTCCCGGTCGGTCTTGCGCAGGCCGTCGACGAATTCCGACTGGATCTTCAGGCGCTCCAGCATCCGGCCGATCTGCGGACCGCCGCCATGGACCACCACCGGGTTGATGCCGACCTGCTTCAGCAGAACCACGTCCCGGGCGAAATCGCGGGCGAGCGAGTCGTCCCCCATCGCGTGCCCGCCATATTTGATGACGAAGGTGGCGCCGCTGTACCGCTTCATGAACGGCAGCGCCTCGCTCAGGATATTGGCCTTTTCCAGCCAGTCCGACTGCGCGGCGCCGGCGTTCCGGGAAGTGTCTTTCAGCTCGGTCATGGCGGGCAACTCTACTGGAAGGGGGTGGGCGCCGCCAGCGTGGCAAGCGAGGCGCGCAGCTCCGCGATGCCGGCGCCGGTCTGTGCGCTGGTCGGGTGGACCGTGGGGAAGGCGGCCGGATGCTTCTTCAGCAGCGCCTCAATTTCGGCCGTGCGGCCGGCAAGCTCCGTCGGGCCAGTCTTGTCGGTCTTGGTCAGCACGACCTGGTAGGGCACGGCCGCATGGTCCAGCAGCTCCATGATCTCCCGGTCGCTGGCCTTGATGCCGTGCCGGGAATCGACCAGGACGCAGGCCCGCCGCAGCACGACGCGCCCCTTGAGATAGGCGCGCAGCAGGGTGTTCCAGGATTCGACCAGCGACTTCGACACCTTCGCATAGCCGTATCCCGGCAGGTCGACGAGGCGCGCCCGCCCGCCCAGGTCGAAGAAGTTCAGCTGCTGGGTCCGCCCCGGCGTGTTGGAGGTGCGCGCCAGCGTGTTCCGCCCGGTCAACGCGTTGATCAGGCTGGACTTGCCGACATTGGACCGTCCGGCAAAGGCGATCTCGGGCAGGTCGGCCGCGGGGAGCTGGTCGATCCGGGCGGTCGCCCAGACGAACCGGCATTCCTGCGCGAACAGGATCCGTCCCGCCTCGATTTCCTCGGGGGTGCTGTCCTCGGCCATGCCCCGCTACCTTCCAGCCGCCGCAGCCAGGCCGATCAGCTCTTCTTCCGTGCGCCGCCGCGGGCGGAACCCGCCCCCGGCTTGCGCCGGGCGGCCGGCGCCGCGGATTCGATCGCGGCGGTGCCGGCGGCCGGGGCCTCCTCGGCGGCGCCGGTAGCGGAAGCAGGCGCCTCCTCGCCGTTGTCGGCGCCGTTCTGCTGGCGCGACTTCTTGCGGGCCGCGGAAGGCGGGGGCGGCGTGGTCTCCGGCTTCTCGGTGCCGCCGCCGATCTTCACGCCCATCCGCTTCATGATCACCCATTGCTGGAGAATGGATAGCGAGTTGTTCCACGCCCAGTAGATCACGAGGCCGGCCGGGAAGCCTGCCAGCATGAACGTGAAGATGATCGGCAGGAACATGAAGACCTTCTGCTGCACCGGATCCGTCGGTGCCGGGTTCAGCTTCTGCTGCGCCCACATGGTCGCGCCCATGATGAGCGGCCAGACGCCGATCATCAGGAACTGGGGCGGGTCGAAGGGAAGCAGGCCGAACAGGTTGAAGATCGTCGTCGGATCCGGGGCCGACAGGTCCTGGATCC
>JAJUFW010000544.1 GCA_029263555.1 Alphaproteobacteria bacterium | reverse complement strand
TCAGCCCGAAGGCGCCGGCCAGCTCCCGGCCCGCGGCCAGAGGATCGGCGGCGATCCGGGCGGGCAGGTCGTCCTCGGACGCGATCAGGATATGCGCCGGCCAGGAGCCAAGGGGGACCCGCGGCATCTGGGCCACGACGAGGGCGCGGCCGGCGGCGCGCCTCATAACGGCGGCGACTTCCGCCGACTGCGAGTTGACGAAAAGGCAGTCGAACCCGTCGGGGTCGAAGTCGGGTGCCGGCACGAAGGGGGGCGGCGCGTCGATTCTCAGGATGGTCCGTTCCCCTCCGGGCGAGCGGAGGATCAGCACCTCCGCCGTGTTCGGCGCCCGCCTGTCGACCCAGTCAACTTCCAGTCCTTGCGCCCTCGCCTGCTCCAGCAGCCAGTCGCCCGCCTCGTCGCTGCCGATCGCGCAGCATACCCGCACCTGGTGCCCCGCCCAGACCAGCGCGGTTCCGACATTGGCGCCGGCGCCGCCCAGCCGGTGGCCTTCGGAGACGCCCGAAAGGCGCCCGCCCGGCACGACCGGCCGATCCAGCCGCAGCAGGCGGTCCCGATTCAGATTTCCGAACAGTAGAATCCTTGCCATCGCCCTATCCGGTAGCCGACGCATCGGCGCAGCGGTCATCGAACGCGCCGCCGGCGCAAATGTTCGGAAGCGGCGTCGGCCGCAACGATGGCAGGATGATGGTCATCCGTCATTCCCCGGGGATCAGCTCGATCCGGTCCCCGCCCGGCGCGACGGGCACCGCGGGCCCGCCTTCGACCTGTGCCAGCACCTTCGGCAGATGGGCGGCAAGATAGTCGATGAACACCCGCACCGCGGGCAGCAGCCCCTGTCTCGACGGAAATACCGCGTGAACATTGCCCAGCGGCGGGGACCAGGCATCCAGAACCACCTCCAACCCGCCCCGCTCGATCTCCTCTCGGCAGAGGTATTCCGGCAGGCTCACGACGCCGAGTCCGGCCATGGCGGCGGCGCGAAGGGTTATCAGATCGTCCGTGATCAGTCTCGGATGATGGATGATCTGCCGGGCCCCGCCATCCGGCCCGATGAGCTGCCAGACATGGCGCCCGTCCGGTGCGGTCATGCCCAGGCTTTCCAAGGCACTCAGATCCTCCGGCTCGTGCGGCCGTCCTTTTCGGTCCAACAGCTTCGGGCTGGCCACCAGGATCAGCCGGGTGTAGCCGAACGAGCGCATCACCAGGCCGGAGTCCTCGAGCGGCGTCGGGCGCACGCGGATCGCCAGATCGAACCCTTCCTCGATGACGTCGACGCGCCTGTTTGTCGCCTCCAGGACTACCCGAACCCGCGGATATGTCTCCATGAAACCGGGCAGGAGTTGGGACAGCCGCGTCTCGGCCAGGAGCACCGGGCAGCTTACCCGCACCTGCCCCCGAGGCTCCGCCCGGATGCTGTCGATAACGGCCTGGGCGGCGTCGGCCTCGGCGATGACCGCCCGGCAATGGCGATAATAGGCCTGTCCGATTTCGGTCACCGAGAAACGGCGCGTCGATCGCTGGATCAGGCGCACCCCCAGCCGCTGTTCCAGGAGGGCGATGCGCCGGCTGAGCCGCGACTTCGGAATGCCGAGCGCCCGGCCGGCGGCCGCGAAGCCGCCCCTGTGGACGACCTGCGCGAAGTAGTAGAGATCGTTCAGATCCTGCATCGATGCCGACGAAAAGGAAGGAAGGCCGTCACGCGGGGCGCAAGCGGTCACGCGCGCCCATAGACCGGAATGGTGGCGCCGTTCACGTCCGCGGCCTCGTCGGACAGGAGCCAGAGCACCAGCGCCGCGATCCTCTCCGACGGGACCCATTTCGAGAAATCCGCGGACGGCATCGCGGCCCGGTTGTCCGGCGTGTCGATGATGCTGGGTAGAATGGCGTTGGCGGTCACGCCCGCGTCCCGAACTTCCGCCGCGATCGCCCGGGTCAGCGCGATCAACCCTGCCTTGGCGACGCTGTAGGCAGCGGCGCGGGCACCGGGCTCCACACCCAGGCGCGCACCGATCGTGACGATGCGTCCCCAGCCGGAGCCGATCAGATGGGGCAGGACTGCGCGCGTCATGTAGAAGGCGGCGTTCAGATTCACGTCCAGCATCGAGGTCCAGAGGGCGTCGTCCGTGTCGGCGACCGTCCGGCCGCCGGCATAGCCGCCCACCAGATGGACAAGCGCATCCACGCGTCCGGCTTGGGCCACGGCCGCCTCGACCGCGGACCGCGCCCCCTCCGGGGTGCCGACATCGGCGCGGATGCCCGACGATCGCGAGACGCCCAGGACCGTCGCCCCTCCCGCCGCGGCGGAGGTGACCACCGCCTTGCCGAGACCGCAGGTCGCTCCCGTCACCAGAATGACCCGCCCCGCCACCGTCATGGGCCTGCTCCTTCGCTACATCCGCCGGTCCGGAAAGGACCGACAGAAGGCGATTGTCCTATCTGCAGAACGATCAGTCCACTCCGACGGTCTACCCGGGCGGGCGCCGAAAAGGCATTTCCTCGTGAGCGCTCTTGGAAACAGCCCCCATTCGATCGACAAATGAAACTTCTTCACATCGATTCCAGCCCGCTCGGCGGTGCCTCGGTCACCCG
>JAJUFW010000481.1 GCA_029263555.1 Alphaproteobacteria bacterium | reverse complement strand
GCGTCGCGCCACGCAGGGGAGGTCAGACGGCCGGGGGGTTGTAGCCGATCCGCGCGCACAGGATCATCAGATCGGCCCGGCGGGACCGTCGGTTCCTGTTGAGCAGCGATGTCTTCGAAGTCGACGACATGGGATCGATTTTGCCCGAATCGCCCGGCCTCTGTCGAGAGGGGCGAGTTGACGGGCGTCGGGGATGCGGCCCGCCTCACGCCTGCCCGTAGCGGCGCCCCGCCTCGATCGCGAGCCCGAGCCCGACGGACCCGAACCGGTCGCCATCCACCGCCCTCGCCTCCGGCACCGTCGCCAGTATCCCCTCGCGGATCGCGGGAACGAGGGTCGAGCCGCCGGTCAGGAACACGGTGTCTATAGCGCCCGGCCGGAGGCCGGCCTCGTCAAGGCAGACCCGGACGCAACCCGCCACCCGCTCCACCGGCTCGACAATGGCGGCCGCCAGATCGGCACGATCGATCCGCGCGCCGAGCGCCGGCTCGACGGCGGAAAGATCGATGGTCGTGGCCTCCGCTTCGGACAGCGCGACCTTGCCCCGTTCGACCTCCAGCGCCAGGGCATGGCCCAGATTGTTCTCCACCACCGTCAGGAGCCGGTCGAACAGTTCGGGGTGCCGGGCCTCGCGCCTGACCTGCACGATTTCGGCAATGACACGGCGCGCGTAAAGGAAGTTGATCTTGCTCCAGGTCGCAAGGTCGCGGAAATAGCTGCCAGGCGCCGTCAGGTCGCGGCGCTGCATCGCCGAGCGATAGCCGAGGAGCGGCATGACCGTCTCCAGGCTGAGAAGCCGGTCGAGATCGGTGCCGCCGACGCGGATGCCCTGATTGGCAAGGATGTCGTCCTTGCGGTCGGCGCGACGGGCCCGTTCGGGACCGATCCTGACGATCGAGAAATCCGAGGTGCCGCCGCCGATATCGGCGATCAGGGCCAGTTCCTCCCGGTCGATCTGGGCCTCGTAATGGAGCGCCGCCGCGATCGGTTCGAACTGGAACGACACCTCCCGGAAGCCGACGGACCGGGCGATCGATTCGAGGACCGCCTCGGCGCGCGCGTCTGCCGGCGGATCGTCGTCGACGAAATGCACGGGCCGGCCATGGACGACCGCATCGACGGGCGATCCGGCGGCAAGATCGACGCGCTCCTTGATCCGCCGGAGCAGCAGGGCGATGACCTCCTGGAACGAGATGCGCCGGTCGTCGAGCTGGGTGTCCTGGTCGATAAGGTCCGTCGCCAGAACCGATTTCACTGCCCGCATCAACCGGCCTTCGCCATGGCCGATATAGGCGTCGATCGCCTCCCGGCCGAACAGGACCTCCCGGGTCGAGAAGTCGAAGAAGATGGCCGACGGCAAGGTCGTGGCCTCGCCCTCCAGCGGAACCAGGCGACCTCCGCCGGCCGCGGGCAGTCCGGCGGTCGAGTTGGAGGTGCCGAAGTCCAGTCCGCAAGACAGGGGTGCCATGACGCGTCGCTCACTCGGGGGGATCGAAGGGGGCTGGCCGCATACACCCGATCGGGCCCCCGCGCCAAGGGAAATGCGCCGCCCGCCTTGAAATCCGGTCACCGTCCCAGCGCTCGCGACCGGAACCCGGGATCCCCGCCCTTGTTTCGGTCGCATGGACAAGACGCGCACCGGCAGCGCGCCCGCGCGACGCCCCGAGCCCCAGGCCGGGACGGCGGCGCGCTTCATTCCACCCGGCGCCGATCTTCCGGCGCTGCGCAGGGCGGCGGCGGAATGCACCGCCTGCCCTCTCCACGCCGTCGGAACCCGGACCGTGTTCGGCGCCGGCCCGCCGGATGCGGAGCTGATGCTGGTCGGTGAGCAGCCGGGGGACCAGGAGGACCAGGCCGGCGAGCCCTTCGTCGGCCCGGCTGGACGTCTCCTCGACCGTGCGCTCGAGCAGGCCGGGATCGACCGCAGCCGGACCTATGTGACCAACGCGGTCAAGCACTTCAAATGGGAGCCCAGGGGCAAGCGCCGCATCCACAGCAAGCCGAACGCCGGCGAGATCCGCGCCTGCAAGCCCTGGCTGGAGGCGGAGATCGCCCTTATCGCGCCGAAGGCCATCGTCTGCCTGGGCGCGACGGCGGCTCAGGCGCTGCTGGGCCGGGACTTCCGGGTCAGCCGGGACCGTGGCATGTTCCTGCAGTCCGACCTGGCCGTCCATGTCATGGCCACGGTGCATCCCTCCTCGCTCCTCCGTGTCCCCGACGAGGCGAGCAGACGCGCCGGCATCGCCAGGTTCGTCGACGAGTTGCGGAAGGTCTCGCAGGTGCTTGACTGAATCGGCGGCCATTGCCCCCCGGAGGAAGCGGATGCCCGACCAAGGCATGAACGAACTGCCGGTCTTCGAAACCCCACGGCTGTTCCTGCGCCGGCGGGGCATGCAGGATCTGGATGCCTGCCTGGAGATGGACAGGGATCCGGAAGTCGTGCGCTACATCGACGGGCCGTGGTCGGAACCGGCGCTGCACCGGGCCTTCATCAAGGAGAGGATCACGACCAGCTACCCGCCCGGCCTCGGCTACTGGTCGGTCTTCGACAGGGCGCGGCCGGACCGGTTTCTCGGCTGGATCCTGCTGATCCCGCGCGCCTGCACGGGGCCGGAGGTCGAGATCGGCTGGCGGTTCAACCGGTCGTCCTGGGGCAACGGCTATGCCACCGAAGCCGCTCTGCCGGTCCTGCGACACGGCTTCCTGGGGGCGGGTCTGGACGAGATCATCGCGAGCATCGATCCGGACAATGTCCGCTCGATCCGCGTCGCGCAGAAGCTGGGGCTGCTCCCGGCGGGCCGGGAATTGGAGCGCGGCCGGCCGTCGCTTCGCTTCGCGCTTACCCGCGCGCAGTTCCTGGCCTCCCCGAACGTGGCCGCCGCCGGCATGCCGGCGGGCGGGACCTCATGAAGCGTCGGGCTGCCCGAACCGGC
>JAJUFW010000024.1 GCA_029263555.1 Alphaproteobacteria bacterium | reverse complement strand
GGTCAGGATCGTGTAGTCGGTCTGGGCGGCGTAGTCGCCGGGCGCGGGCAGGACCCGGACCGTGCCGGCCAGCGTCGCCGGGCCGTCGACCTCGATGCGGTCGGACTGGCCGGCGGCGTCGACCTCGACCTCGTAGACCGATCCGGCGTTGAAGGTCAGCGGCCCGGTGACGGCCATGGTGCCGATCGAGTTGCCCGGGGCCAGGGTGCCGTGATTGTCGATGCCGCCGAGAAAGCTGCCGCTGCCGCCGAGCACGGCGCCGGCGCCGACCGTGGCGAGGCCGGCGAGCGTGCCGTTGATCCGCAGCGTGCCGGCATTGACGATGGTCTGGCCGCCATGGGCGAGATTGCCGGCGAGGATGGCGGTGCCGGCGCCGGTCTTGACCAGGTCGCCGCTGCCGCCGATGTCGCCGGCATAGCTGCCGTCGGCCGCCTGGTTCAGGACCAGGGCGCCGCCGGCGGCGATGCTGACATTACCGCGCAGGCTCTCTGCCGCGGCCTGCAGCACGCCGGCGATCTCGGTCTCGCCGTCATAGGCCTGGAGGGCGGTGAAGGTGAGGGTGCCGTCGCCGTTGACGCGCACGCCGCCGGCGCCGGAGATGACGCCGGTATAGGTGCCGTCGGTGTCCTGCTCGAAGGTCAGGAAGGCGCCGCTGTCGACCGTCACGTCGCCGGGCAGGCTGTCGGTATCGACCACCAGCTCGCCGCCCAGCACCAGGGTGCCGCCGGTATAGCTGTTCAGGCCGGTCAGCTTGAGCGTGCCGGCGCCGTTCTTGGTGAGCTGGCCGGGGCCGGAGATGATGCCGGCATGGGTCAGGGTCGTGCCGGCCTCGGTCTCGAAGGTGCCGCCGCCGGGGCCGAGCGTCGTGGTGCGGGGGATGGTGAAGCTGGCGGTGGTGCGCAGCGTGCCGCCGTCGAAGCTGAGCCCGCCGGCCGCGTCGCCGAGACGGGCGTTGGTGGCGACTACCAGCGTGCCGCCATTGATCGCCGTGCCGCCGGCATAGCTGTTCGCGCCCGACAGCGTCAGCGTGCCGGCGCCAAGCTTGGTCAGGCCGCCGGTGCCGCCCAGCGCCGCCTCGATGCCGATATCGAAGGTGTTGCTGTCGATGAAGGCGCCGCCATCCGCGACCGTCACGTCGCCGGGGGCGAAGCCGAACATGAAATTGGCCTGGTCCATTGTGGCCCGCAACAGGCCGCCGTCCAGCGTGAACGTCGCGCCGCCGCTTCCCCTGACCATCTGCCTCATGGCCAGCACGCCGCGCGCGCCCTCGGTGCCGGCAAGGGTCAGCGTCCCGTTGGCGTCGGCCCCGGCCCCCATCCCTACGGTCCAGGTGTTGACCGTGCCGCCGTCCTCGATCGTCATCACGCCGGTGCCGAGATTGCCGATTAGGAGACCGCCGAGATCCAAGGTCGACCCGTTACCGGTGACGGTGACGGTGCCGGCGCCGTTCGTTCCGCCGATAAAGCCGGTCGTAGCGCTGACCGTGCCGCCGTCCTCGATCGTCAGCGTGCCGGTGCCGGAATCGCCGACATTCATCGTGCCGGTCTGTTCCCAGGACCCGCCGGTGACGGTGACGGTACCGTTGCCCAGCGGACCCTTACCGATAAAACTGATCGTATTGCTGACCGTGCCGCCATTGCCGATTATCAGCGTGCCGGTGCCGAGATCGCCGACTGTGAGGGTGTTGTTGATAGTCCACGGGCTGGTCTCATCGCCGGGCACCGTGACTTCGCTGCCGCCGTCGATGATCACCTGGCCCCGCACCGCCCCGGCGCTCAGAATCAGGGTCAGCACGGAGACGGTGGCGAGCAGGGCAGGCCGGTGCCGTCCTCGGGAGCCGGCGGCCCGTTCGATAGTCAAGCCAAATCCGACCGGCGGCCGGCCGTTGCCGGCCGCGCCGATGATTCCCAATATTCTCCATCACGCCCCTCCGCGGCAGTCGACCTAATGTTCCCCGACCGCTCATCCCCGAGAGGCTTCTGCAGGACGTGATCGGCGCGCGCGGCCGATGAGCACGCGCCGTAAATTCGGGGGAGGGTATGTGCGGCGAACGCCAGCTTGTAAAGCGTCAATTTATCATGTTATCGCGCGTGCGAAGCGGCGGCTCACCCGCGACCGACCCGGGCAATAGGGCGATGCCTCGGCCGCGGCCCATAACGGATGGTTCCGGAAGACGCGTGACATGGTCGGATGCGGCGAAATGGCCGCTCGCCTGGCAGCCTGCTTGATGGTCGGGGCGTGCGGCGGGGCCCGGGCAGAACGCCGATTCCGGGGGGCTTCGTCAAGCCGGGGTCAGCGGTTCGACCAGGCAGGGTTCGTCGATTCGGACATCGTTGACCCGGTCGGAAACCGGCCAGATCCGCATGCGGTCCGAGGGATAGGGATGGAGTAGGCCCAGCGGATCGCGATGGTCCGCCGTCTCGCCCAGCCAGGTCGGCCAGTCGGCCTCGTCCAGGATCACCGGCATGCGGTCGTGCAGCGGCGCCAGGAGCGGGTTCGCCGCCGTGGTGATGATGGTGAAGGTCCGCACCCATTCACCGGATGAGGGATCCCGCCAGTTTTCCCACAGGCCGGCCAGGGCCATCGTCCGGCCGCTCTTGAGGGCGACGGCATAGGGCTGTTTGCGCGCGCGCTCCCGCTTCCATTCGTAGAACAGGTCGGCCGGCACGAGGCAGCGGCGCTTCCAGAAGGCCTGACGGAACGAGACCTTGGTCTCGATCCCCTCGGCCCGGGCGTTGATGAGCTTGTGGCCGATGCTGAGATCCTTGGCCCAATGCGGGACCAGACCCCAGCGCAGGAGATCGAGGCTGCGCTCCCTGGTCTCGGGATTGAAGCGCACGACGGGCAGGATCTGTGTCGGTGCAGCGTTCCAGTGCGGACGGATGTTGGCGAGCGGGTTCTTCGTCGTGAACGAGAATTCGAGCCCCTTTGGATCCGTATGGATGGCGTAGCGGCCGCACATGAGGCAAGGATAGCCGAGGGAGACCCCCTTGGCCAGCTACGGGCCGGCGGCGCCGGATCGATCCGACGCCGGTCCGCGTCAGCCCGGCTCCATCCCTTGCGGTTCGTCCACCCGGTGGAGTGCGGGCGCCGCCCGGAGAGCCCGGAGATATCGCGCCAGCATGACGAGGGCGATCGCCACGCAGAGGTGATAGAGCGCGGTCGTGACCAGATAGAAGGTCGTCTGCCGGAACGTGTAATAGGACCAGACGCAGAGCCAGAGATAGGCCATGGTCGCGAGGAACGAGGACGAGTTCCTGACATAGAGCCGGTGCAGCACCCCGAGAAGGCCGCCGACCACCGCCCCCCGCACGATCGCGCCGGGGATGCCGCCATTGACCACCGACTGGGCAAGCGCGCCGAAGGCCCGGCCGACGCTCGGATCCTCGACCTGCAGGATCTCGCGCAGGAACCAGATACTGTAGTCGCTCTTGGGAAAGGGCAGGAGCTGCTGCGGGATCGGCCGGGTCCATTCCGACTGAAGCACGTTCCAGGGTACCGACAACTCGCCGGCGCGTCCGGCGAGCAGCAGGGCATTTGACCAGATCACCTGGAACTCGTTCGCCGTCACGAGACCGACGGCGCTGTAGTTGCGGATATATCCGTAGGCAAGCAGACCGCCCAGCCCGACCGCGGCGACGGCCGCCGCCTCGGCCAGCCGGAACGGCCGCACGGAGTGATGCCAGGCGATGGCGCTGCCCAGCAGGACGATGGCAAGCGGCGTCCTCGTATTGGTGAAGAGGACGACCAGCGCTGCCTCGCCCACCGCCCAGAGGGCGAGGACGGTCCACATCCGCCGCTGGACCAGGACGAAGGCCAGGAAAAGCTTGAGCGTCAGCACCACGTCCTCCAGATGCCCGATCACCTGCAGGACGAGAAGCGAAATGCCCGGCGGCTTCGCCTGCGCCAGCAGGTCCATCGGGTCCGCGCCGTAGGCCACGAGAGTCGCGACGACGATGCCGGCGACCGCCAGAAGGGGAAGCAGGATGGCGGCGAGCGGGCCGGGCGGGGCGCGACGCGGCCGCGGCGCGCCATAGGTGACCGCGACATAGGCGGCGGCAAGGGCCGAGATATAGGCGAAGCTCATCCACCCGACATAGATGACCGTCTCCTCGCGCGGCGGGTTTTCGTAGATCACCTTGACGCTGCTGGGCGAGAATTGCCCGCCGGCGAGCCCGTAGAGGATCGGGGGCAGGACGGCGTAGAGCGTGGATACCGTGATGCAGACCGCGCCCGCGTCGAAGACCGGCAGTTGACCCCGGTCGTCCCATATGATGCCGATGGCCCAGGCGGCCACGACCAGGGCAAGGATTGCCGGCGCGACCAGGGGGGCGGTGAACTGGCAGATGCCGTAGAGGGCGAGCCCGACGAGGCACGAGGCGGCCAGGCACTTCAGCCCCATGCCGACTCGCGGGATCTGCAGATTCTGCGGAACCATCGCCTTCCCCCGTGACGCCTTCCCGGAACCGCCGGCGCCGCCGAAGGCGTGCCGGAAGCGGAGGCCGCATCGTGCCTCTGGTTCTTGGCTGTCGTTGCGCAATAATGGATCGCGACGACGGCAATGTCGTTTCCTGACATTAAGGATTGATTTCGCGATCCGGGCAAGGCAGTCGAGCGGCGGAGGCCTTATCGAAGGGCGTCCGGCGGCCGGGGAGGTCGGACATTGGCAATGGCATCGCAGTTGCGCACCCATACCTCGAGCCTGCCGCCGGACTGGGCGCTGCAGCCCGCGAAGCCGGCGCATCGCAAGGTCTGGGACCTGCTGGGGGCGCCGCTGCGCATGGTCGTGCTTCCCGACGAGGCGTCGGAAAGGATCGGCCTCACTTCGCTCAGGGCCGAGCGGATGGCGGCCGTGCTGCCCGAGCTGAAGGGGCGGGTCCTCGACGTGGGCGCCGGGGACAACGTGCTCCTGAAGCTCTATCGCCGGCGCGCGGCCGGCCTTTCGGCCGCCAAGCTGGCCGACGCCGAGGCGAGCGTCGGCGTCGACGTCATCGACTGGGGAGGCGGGTGCCGGATCGTCCGCTCCTCCGCCGAACTCCCGTTCCCCGCCGCCAGCTTCGACACGGTCGTCTTCGTCGCCTGCCTCAACCACATCCCCGAGCGTCGGGAGGCCCTGCGGGAGGCCCAGCGCGTGCTGCGCCCCGGCGGTCGCGTCGTGGCGACGATGATCGGCCGCTTCATCGGAGACATCGGCCATCGGCTGTGGTGGTACTCGGAAGACAAGCATCGCGACGTCGCCGACGGCGAAGTCATGGGCATGAACCGGGACGAGGTGGTCGGACTGCTTCGGGAGGCGGGTTTCGGGAGGGTGAGGACCCGCGGCTTCGTCTATGGCCTGAATACCCTTTACGTCGCCGAAGGCTGACCCGGCGTCCGCGACCGGAGACGACAGGCAATGTGCGGAGTAGCCGGGATCTTCAACCTGGACGGCCGGCCGGTCTCCCGGCCATCGATCGAACGGATGACCGACGCGCTGGCCCATCGCGGGCCGGACGGCGCCGGCATCTGGATCGACGGCGCGATCGGGCTCGGCCATCGGCGGCTGGCGATCCGCGACCTGAGCGAACGGGGGCGGCAGCCGATGACCGACCGCACGGGACGGATCACGGTGACCTACAATGGCGAGATCTACAACGACCGGGCGCTCAGGCAACGCCTGGCAGGAGAGGCGGGCGAGCCGTTCCGGAGCAGCTGCGACAGCGAATTCATCGGTCCCTCCTACAGGCATTGGGGCCTCGAGGCCTTCGATCGCTTCCGGGGCATGTTCGCCATCGGGCTCTGGGACGCGGAGCGGGGCGAACTCGTGCTCGCGCGGGATCCAGTCGGGATCAAGCCGCTCTATTTCGCCGAAGTCGGCCGGTCGATCCGCTTCGCGAGCGAGGTGAAGGCGCTGCTCGAGCTTCCCGACCAGCCGTTCCGGCTGGAGGCGCAGGCGCTCCAGACATATCTGGCCCAGGGCTATCCCGGGCCGGAGCGGACCCTGCTCTCCGGCATACGCCCGGTCCCGCCGGGCTGCATGCTCGTCGCCAGCCGGCACGGATGGCGGGTCGAGCGCTACTGGCAGCCCCGTCGCACCGGCGATCTGACCGACCTCGACGAAGCGTTGGAAGGCTTCGCCGGCCTCTGGCAGTCCGTCGTCCGGGATCACCTGGTGAGCGATGTCCCGGTCGGCCTTCTCTTGAGTGCCGGGATCGACAGCTCCCTGATCGCCGCGGGCCTCTGCGGCCGGGACGGCGTTTCCGCGTTCACCGCCTCTTTCGCGCGGGAGGAATTCGACGAGGCACCTCAGGCGCAGGCGATCGCGGAACGCCTCAATGTTCCCCACCGGACGGTCGCCGTCGACGGCGAAGGCGACGTCGCCGGCCGCTTCCTGTCGGTCGTGCATCATTATGACGGTCAATGCGCGGATTCCAGCGGGTTCGCATTCCACGCCGTGTGCGAGGCGGCCGGCCGCCATGCGAAGGTCGTCCTGACCGGGGACGGTGCGGACGAGTTCTTCGGCGGCTACGAGACCTATCGGGCAAGCCGTCTCGCCGGCGGTTTGCGTCCGATCCTTCCGCCCGGGCTCCTCCGGCTCGGTGCGGGCATGCTCGCCCGGGCAGGGCGGGGGGGTGAACGCCGCGTCTCGGCCGGGGAAAAGCTGTTCCGATGGATGAGCGGCATCGCCGCCGCGCCCGACTGCCCGCACCCGCAATGGCGGCGCTATGCCTTCCCGCACCACCTCGACCTGCTTGCCGCAGACGCGCTGAGGGACGCCGTCGGCGGAGCGGATCCGCTTTCCGACTATGCCGGCGCGGTGCGGGGCGCGCCGGGCGGGGTGGTCGACCGCTGCCTCCTCGCCGACCAGCGCTACTACCTGCCGGGCGATCTTCTCGTGAAGTCCGACGCCATGAGCATGGCCCACGGCATCGAGATCCGCGTTCCGTTCCTCGACCGCCGGATCATGGAGTTCGCCGGCCGGCTGTCCGCGGACCTCCTCACGCCCCTTCGCGGCCCGGACAAGCGCTTCCTCCGGGCTGCCCTGGCGCGGGAGGGCCTGCCGTCCTGGGTCGCGACGAAGCGGAAGAGCGGCTTCAACGTGCCGGTCGCGCATCTCCTCCGCACCGGCCTGCGGCCGCTGGGCCAAAACCTGCTCGACCGGAACGCCGACCTTGCCGCCCCGTTCCTTCGACCGGATGGCGTCCGGCGGCTGTGGCGGGAACATCAGGAACGAAAGGCCAATCACGGCTACGTCCTGTGGACGCTGCTGACCCTTGCGGCATGGCTGTCCCGCGAAAGCGCGAAAACGGATCACGTTCGTTCGAGGGCATCATGACCGCCATCCCGTTGCCGATCGAAGAGCGCCTCAGCATCGTCATCCCCGCCTACAACGAGGAGCAGGGGATAGGGCCGACGCTGAGGGATCTGCTGGCAAGGCTGCCGCGCGCCGAAATCATCGTCGTCGACGACGGCTCGACCGACCGGACGGCCGATGTCGTGGCGGAATTTCCGGAGGTGATCCTGGTCCAGCACCCGTTCAACCGGGGCTACGGCGGCGCCCTCAAGACCGGCATGACCGTGGCGTCCCGCGAATTCGTCGCCTGGTTCGACGCCGACAACGAACACCGGGTCGACGACCTTGTCGCCATGGCCGAACGCCTCGCCGCCGAGCGGGTCGCCGCCATCATCGCCCAGCGCAGCCGATCCGGACCGTCGCCCCTGCGCAACTGGGGCAAGGCGCTCATCCGCATGCTCGCCAGGTCCCTCGATTTCCGCGCCGGCAAGGACATCAACTGCGGGCTCCGGGTATTCCGCCGGGAGGTCATCCTCCATTACCAGTCATTGCTGCCGAACGGCTTCAGCGCCAGCATCACCAGCACGATCATCATGCTGGAACGGGGCTACCCGGTGGCGTTCCACCCGGTGGAGCTGAACCGGCGCATCGGCACCAGCAAGGTCAGGGTCGGGGACGGTCTGATGGCGATGATGCTGGTCTTGAGGATCGTCATGCTGTTCGCGCCGCTGCGGATCTTCCTGCGCGTCGGCCTGCCGCTGGCCGTCTTCGGGCTCTGCTACGGCGTGATCTCGGCTCTCATCACCGGGCGCGGGGTGCCGACCGGCGCCGTCGGCGTCACGCTCGGCGGCGGGCTCACCTGCTTCTTCGGCCTGATCGCGGACCAGATCAGCCAGATGCGGCTTGCCGGCTACGACCAGCCCATCTACCGGATCCGGGCCGGGCGCGCGCAGGGCGACGTCCGGGCGCCGGACCGGCAAGGCGTTCCGTGACGCCGCCGGACCGGTCGTCCCGCCACCCTCAGGTCGTTCCGGGCGGGACGGGACCGAGGGCGGTCATCCGGAATCCGGCCGACCGGGTGGTGATCGCGGCGCTTCTCCTCGTCGCGATCACCTGCCAATGGCTGGTACTCGAGAGCCACGGCCGTCCGGCCGTGATCCATAACGCGGACGCCGGACTGGTCAGCAGCTTCGTCGCCGGCTGGCTGCATCCGGAACGCTTCGCCCAGGATTTCGTCCTGGACGAAAAGGCGAACTACGCCTTCTACGTCGCGGTCAACCTCGTCTACGTGGCGGGGTTGAGCCTGCTGACGGACGATATCGGAACGGCATATCTGCTGCTCTATCTCCCGCTCGTGCTTTTCCAGCTCGTCGGGTTCTACCTGCTTGGCCGCTATATCCTGGGCAGCCGCTTCTGGTCGGTCGTGCTGGCCTGCCTGACCTTCCCCCCGATCTGGGTCTGGGGCGGCGAGCTGTGGGGAACGCATCTCCTGCCGCTGACGCGGATGACCTTCGGCGGGGCGCTCCCCCTTCTGCTCCTACTTTTTCTCCGGTTCGGCAGCCGGTCGGAGCATCTGCCCTGGCTGTTCGGCCTCTGCGGCGCCAGCGTCTACCTGCATCCGGTGAGCGCGCCCACCGTCGCCGTCGGCTTGAGCCTTGCGTCCTTCGCCCTCGTTCCGGACCGGCGCTCGGTCCTGCCGCATCTCGGCAGGCTCGCGCTCGGCGCGCTCGTCTTCGCGGTTGTCGTCGCGCCCTTCGCCATCGTCCTCTATCTGGGATCGGCGGGGGAGGACGATGCCCCGGCCGGCGCCGCCCTTCCGGCCGTGGAGGAGGCGAAGACGATGTTCGCGGAGCGCACGGGATCCGAATACTATGATGCCGGGCTCGCCATCCGTCAGATGATCGACCGGATGAGCGGGCGACCGGCCGTGGTCTGGCTTTTCGGGCTTGCCGCGTTCTTCGCCGTTCCGCTCCTCGACCGGCGGCGGACCAGGCTCTGCCTGTTCCTGGGGCTGTTCCTCGCGGGCATCGTCCTGGGCTCGGCCGGGATCGCCGTCGCGGACCAGGCGTTCGCGGCGGCGTCGGGACGGCAGCCCCTGCAGCTCGACCTGATCCGCAACCTGCGCTTCGTCTATCCCGTGCTGCTCGTTGGGCTGGTCCTTGCGGGCGCTGAGCTGCACCGGATGCTGGGCGGGTGGCGGGTCGTCGCGGTCGGGCTGCCGGTCGTCGCCGTCGCCTTCACGCTCTACTGGTGGCGGGTTCTGCCCAACCGGTTGACCGATGCGATCGGCATCGGCGCGATCCCGGAGATGTACAGGACCTACGACCCCGAGGCGTCGGAGATCCTGGCCGCGATGAAGGCGCTGCCGGCCGGCCGAGGCGTCCTGCCTCTCACGGGCGAGGAAACCGGGCTTGCGGTCCGCTACGCGGCGCTGCAGCCCGTCGTCTATCTGGAAAAGGACGGCAATGCGCTCTTCTACAGCGGCAGCCCGCGGCGGGTCGAATGGGCGGAGCGGCGTCGTCTCGTGACGGCACTTTACGCCAGCGCCGATCGGGATCTGGCCGCGCGCAATCTGCGGCAGGTCATCGACCGCACCGGGGCGAAATACGTGCTCCTGCAGACGGGCCACCCGCCGCCCGCCGTGGCCGAGGCGGCAAGGGGCGCCGGGCCGGTCGTGCTGGAACGCGGGCGGTGGCTCCTGATCCGGGTGGCGTCGCAAGGGGGCTGACCCGGTCAGCCCGGCTTGCGCCCGATCACGGTCCATGAGTAGCCGTGGCGATGATGGACGCGCACGTCCTCGAAGCCCGCCGCCTCGAGCAGCGCCACGGCCTCATCCCGTCGATAGTAGCGGGCATAGGCCGGATTCAGCTGGTCGTAGATGATCAGGTGCCGCTTCGCCCGGTCGACCTTCGACAGCACGTTCAGCACATAGTCCCGGAGCGGCAGCGGCAGGCGGCGGCAGAGGACGATATAGAGGTCGAGCACGCGGTTCAGCCCGGCGCAGAGACGCGACAGAACGCGATCGGGAAGCCGCCGGGTGAGGATGCGGAGCGCGCCGAAGACCGCGAGATAGGCTTCATTCCCCTCGCGTCCGTAAAGCCAGACCAGCATCCGCCCGCCCGGGCGCAGGGTCCCGAAGGCCGCCCGCACGATCGGTGCCGGGTCGACTACGTGGTGCAGCACGCCGATCGACACGACGAGATCGAGATCCTCTCCCGGCGGAAGGCGGTCGCCCGAGGCGTGCAGGATCGTGACCCGGTCCCGCCGGTCTCTGGTGTTCTCTTCAAGGACATGGACGGCGTCGGACGGCTCGACGGCGATGACCGAGGCAGCGCCGGCGTCCAGCAGCATGTTGACGATGCGGCCCGTGCCGCTGCCGATATCGGCGATCCGGGCCCCGGCGATCTCGTTCACCGGCAGCAGCGGCTGCAGCAGGTCGGCCAGCATGTCGAGCGAGCCGTAATAGCCGCTGTTGTCGGTGTGAACCGTCCATTGCCGCCCGAAATCGGCGATCGTCCGGCGGTCCGTTTCCGTCAGCCTGTCGTCGGTCGAGGCTCGCATCCGGGCAGGGTCCCCATGCTGCGGCGCCGTTTCAGGAAGGGTTCCAGAGATGGCGCGGAAGGGCAAGATGATCCTCGGGCGCGGCGCCCCCGCCGGATGTCATCCGTCCCGGCGCCTGCCGAAGATCATGGCCGCCAGCCGAGCCAGTTTCCGGGGCCCGAAGGGTTTCCGCAGCTGCGGGATCTTGCGGTATTCCTCGGGGAAGATGCTGGGGTCGTGGCCGGTCGCGAAGATGAACGGCACGTTCCGCGACTGCAGGCATTCGGCGATCGGATAGGCCGCCTTGCCGCCAAGCCCGACGTCCAGGATGGCGCCGTCCAACTCCGCTACCTGGGCAAGATGCGTGGCCCGCTCCACGGTCGCGACGGGGCCGATCACTGTCGACCCGAACGAGGTGAGCGTCGAATCCAGTTCCTCGGCGATCAGCAGATCGTCCTCGACGACGAGGATTCGAAGTCCCCTCAAACTGTCGTGTCCCATTGCCCTTCGGTTCGAATGAGTGCCCCGGATGCGCCGAGGGTATCCGGGCATGTGGCGTGATCATGGCGGTCGCGGGCGCCGCCTCGGAAAAGGAAAGCCGCAGGCATTACTGCCGCCCGTGCGGCACTGTCCGGTAGCCATAGGAACAGATTTCACAGGGCGGCTGTTCTGCTGCGGCGACTGTCGAATCGTACTGAAAACAGGACGAACGTCTCGAAATATCGTCGCGTGACGCACGACTTGGTCGCGCCGCGATCGATTCCTTCATGCATCGCTCTAACAAGTAAAAGCGTTCGCCGATGCTCTCCATGTATCTCCGGAGGATTTCTGCTTCCGGACCCCCGTGATTTCCACCGCCCGGGAGATGACCGGATGAAGATCGCCCAGATTGCGCCGCTCTACGAAAGTGTCCCGCCGGGCCTCTATGGCGGAACTGAGCGCATCGTCTCCTATCTGACGGAGGAACTGGTGCGTCGGGGCCATGACGTCACCCTGTTCGCCAGCGGAGACAGCCGGACCTCCGCGACCCTCGTTCCCTGCTGCCGCGCCGGGTTGCGCCTCGATCCGGCGGTCCGTGATCCGATCGCCTATCACATAGCGATGCTGGACGCGGTACGCGCCCGCGCCGAGACGTTCGACATCCTGCATTTCCACACGGATTATCTGCATTTTCCCCTTTTCAGGGACATCTCCGAACGGACGCTGACGACCCTTCACGGCCGGCTCGACCAGCCCGAACTTCGCCCGGTCTTCGAGCGTTTCGCCGATCTCCCTCTCGTCTCGGTCTCCGGGCATCAGCGGCGGCCGATGCCGGCCGTCCGGTGGGAGGGCACGGTGCATCACGGGCTTCCGCGCCAGCTTCTTCGGCCGGGGGAGGGGGACGGCGGCTATCTTGCCTTTCTCGGCCGCATTTCCCCGGAAAAGCGGCCGGATCTCGCGATCGACATCGCCAAAAGAGCCGGCATTTCCCTGAAGATCGCCGCCAAGATCGAACGGACGGATCGCGACTATCACGAAACCTGCGTCGCGCCGTTGCTGGATCACCCGCTGGTCGAGTTCGTGGGAGAGATCGGGGAGGATCGCAAGTCCGAGTTCCTGGGCCGTGCCCGGGCACTCCTGTTCCCGATCGACTGGCCCGAGCCGTTCGGCCTCGTCCTCATCGAGGCGATGGCTGCCGGCACCCCGGTCGTGGCCTTCCCGGCAGGGGCCGTGCCCGAGATCGTCGAGCATGAGCTGACCGGCCTCTTGGTCGGGGATCCGGCCGCGGCGGCCGCGGCCGTCGCCGCGGCCGGGGATTTGGACCGCCGGGCGATCCGCGCCCGGTTCGAGGAGCGGTTTTCGGTCGAACGGATGGCGAATGCCTATCTGGAGATATATCGCCGGTTGGCGGACGGCCATCAGGTGACTAACCTTCGCACCATTGAGGCCGGCCTCGACACGCCTGCCCCGGTTTCCGTAGTTCTGGAGTGACTGAGGTCATGGGGAACGACGACAGCACCGCGGCGGAACTGCTGCCCTTCGATACTCCGCCCGAATTCTACATCCCGGCGACCTCCTCCCTGCAGGAGCGCCGCCCGCGCACCCTGAAGCACGGAAACAGCTTCGCGCTCTTCGACCATTACGGGGACTGCATCGCCGGCGAGCGAAGTCCGGAGGGAGTGTTCCACAACGACACGCGCCATCTGTCGACGCTGGAACTCCTGATCAACGGCCGCAGGCCGCTGCTGCTCAGTTCGACGGTCGAGGACGACAATGCGGTGCTGACCAGCGATCTGACCAATCCCGACTTCTATGTCGGCGACCGGCTGGACATGCCCCGCGACACGATCCACCTGTTCCGCGCCAAGTTCCTGTGGATGGGTGCGTGCTACGAGCGTGTCGCCCTGCGCAACTTCGACGACCGGCCGCGCAACCTGGAGATCACGATCCGCTTCAAGGCCGATTTCGCGGATCTCTTCGAAGTGCGCGGCCAGCGGCGTCCGAAACGGGGGCGGATGCTGCCCGCCGTCGTCTCTCCGGATCGCGTCGTCCTCGGATATGTGGGACTGGACGACCTCAAGCGGACGACGTCGATCCATTTCGATCCCAGCCCGTGCCAGATCGACGAGACGACGGCGACGTTCCGTCTGGAACTGGCGCCGAAGGACCGCAAGGTCCTGCTGATGATCATGTCCTTCGGCGACGAGCCGCCGAAGCGCG
>JAJUFW010000335.1 GCA_029263555.1 Alphaproteobacteria bacterium | reverse complement strand
CGAATTCATGGCGGTAGATCCCGCCGTCGACGACGAAGGCGGCGGCGACGACGGCGGCGTATCGCCCGGTGGCGGCAAGGTCGCGGGACAGCAGGGGCAGTTCGAACGCGCCCGGGACATCGAACACATCGACCTGGTCGGCAGGAATGATCTCGCAGAAGCCTTCCAGCGCCCGGTCGACGATATCGGCGTGCCAGTTGGCCTTGACGAAAGCATAGCGGGTGGGTGTCACGAGTGATCTCCTTCAAATATCGACACGTCACCCAAGGCGATCACGCGCGATCCCGACGGCCCGGGGCCCATCGGGAGTCACCCGTTCTCTTCCGTCCGGACTATGACCGTCGGCTCAGGCCTCTCACCTGATCTGCTGGACCCTTCCCGAGGGAAGGCGCTCGCGGGCTCGCGACCCAGGTCGCATACCGCCGGTGGGGACTTCCACCCCGCCCTGAGAACAGGGGGAACAGTATGGATGATTCCCCGGGCTGGCAATATTTCGCGACCGGGGGCCGGTCGCGGGTCTCACGCTCGGGGCGCGGGCTCTTCGCAGAAGACCTGCCAGACGCGCCGGACGACGGCGGGCTTGGGCCCGCGTCCGGATACGATGGCGAGCGAGAGGGTCGGCATCGCTCCGTCCAGGATCTCGGCATAGCGCACCCCGCCGAAGGCGATGCGCCGGATCGACCGGGGAAGCAAGGCGGCGCCCAGGCCCGCCGAGACCAGGGAAAGCATGGTCAAGGCCCGGGCGGCCTCCTGGACGACGCGAACCTGGACGCCGGCCTTCGCGAAGCTGTCCATGATGCGGGCGTGGAGCACCGGCCCCTGCGCCTTCGGAAAGAGGATCAGCCCGAGTGCCGCGACCTGCGCCAGGGTGACGCCGCCCGTTGCCCCGTCGTCAGGCAGGACGGCGATACTGTCTTCGGCGGGCAGGTCGAAGATGTCGAGCCGTTCACCCGTTCCGAACGGCGGATGGGCAAAGCCGATATCGATCGCGCCCTCCGCCAGGGCCTCCAGCTGCTCGTTGGTCGACATCTCCAGGAGCTCCGGCCGCACGGCCGGCAGCACCTGCTTCAACCGGCCGAGGCGCCGGGGCAGATGTTCGTACAGCGCGGCCGAAACGAAGCCGATCCTGACCACGCCGGCCGCGCCCTGTTCCGCCGATCGGGCCAGAGCCAGGGCGGCATCGGCGTGCCGGACCGAAGATCTGGCCTCCTCCAGGAACGCCTTGCCCGCCCGCGTCAGGGAAAGGCGTCGGTTCGCCCGGTCGAACAGGCGGACGCCCAGCTCCTTCTCCAGCCGGGCGATGGACTGGCTGAGCGGCGGCTGAGCCATGCCGAGACGCTGGGCCGCCCGGCCCATATGCAGCTCGTCCGCGACGGCCAGGAAATGGCGAAGGTGGCGCAACTCCATATCGCCATAATATCAAAACTGCGCCGATGAATAATCGATCTGTCGGTCTTCCCCCGGCACCTTTCGTCCGGATGCAATAGCAAGCGGAGGACCGAATGATCTGGCCCGCGATTCTAGGCGTGCTGGGCACGCTCGCCGTCACCGGCGCGGCACATGCCGAGGACCCCGTCATGACCAGAACGGACCGTTTCGTCGAGCTCCCGTCCGGAGAGCGGCTTTTCATCCGTGAAGTCCGTCGCCCGGGCGA
Source organism: Alphaproteobacteria bacterium (assembly GCA_029263555.1). Taxonomy (GTDB): domain Bacteria; phylum Pseudomonadota; class Alphaproteobacteria; order DSM-16000; family Inquilinaceae; genus JAJUFW01. The sequence goes on along the minus strand of JAJUFW010000335.1, from coordinate 2,504 downwards.
GCCGACGGAGACGCGCTCCGCCGTTCTCCTGGTCCATGGAGCTCGTGTTCCGGGCGTCGCCTCCTTCGATCTGCCGGTTCCGGGCGGCTCGCTTGCGGCCGACCTCGCGGCGGCGGGGCACCTCGTCTACCTCATGGACCTGCGCGGCTACGGCGCGTCCAGCCGGCCGGCCGCGATGCAGCAGGATCCTGCCGCCTCCGAGCCGCTGATGCGGACCGGCGACGCCGTGGCGGACATTGCGGCGGCGGTGGAGGCCGTCATCGAATGGAGCGGAGATCCGGAGGTCAGCCTCGTCGGTTGGGCGACCGGCGGCCACTGGGCCGGAGCCTATGCTGCCGAGAACCCGCGGACGGTCGAGAAGCTCGTCCTCTACAACACGCTCTATGGCGGAGCGGGCGAGCACCGGACGCTCGGCCATGGCTCGCCGCTCGAGGATCCGGCCAATCCCGGAAGCTTCAATGCCTCGGCCTTCGGCGGATACAGGCTGAATACCCGGGCAAGCCTGTTTCCGGCCTGGGACGACAGCATTCCCATCGCGGACAAGTCCTCTTGGCGGGACGAGCGCGTCATGGCCGCCTATGCGGAGGCTGCGCTCGCCTCGGATCCGACCGCGAACAGCCGCCAGCCGCCCAGCTTCCGGTCGCCCAGCGGCGCCATGGCCGACAGCTTCGAGCTGGCGATCGGCAGGCGCCAATGGAACGCGTCCGCTCTCGGCATGCCGGTGCTCGTGATCCGCTCCGGCCGTGACTTCTGGAGCCGCCCGGAGGACGCGCAGGCGATCGTCGAGGAGGCGCCGCGGGCTGAACTCGTGACGATCGGGGATGCGACGCATTTCGTGCATCTCGACCGCGACCATGCCGGCCGGGCGGAATTCCTTGCCGCCCTGACCCGCTTCCTCGAACCCTCGGGGCACGCGTGCGAGGGGCGGTGAGGGACCTGCGGCCCGGTCGCCGGGCCGCCTTCCCGCTTTCGACGAGGCGCCGGAGGCATCCGCGATCGGCCGAGGCTGTCGCCCGGGCGCTTGATGCGAAGAGGCCGGACGGTGAGAAGTTCAGCGCGAGATGCGGGTCGACAGGATGATCGAGGACAGCGTCCTCTCGACCCCGTCGATCAAGCCGATCCGGTCGATGAGCCGGTCGAGTTCCGCAATCGACGGGGCGGCGATGATCGCGATCAGATCGAAGGTGCCGCTCACCGAATGAAGCTCGGTGACCTCCTGGATCTTCTCGAGCGACGCGGTCACCTGCGAAAGCGCTTTGGGGGCGATCGTGATCAATATGTGCGCGCGGATCAGGCTGGCGGAATATTCCTCCGACAGCCTGACGCCGTATCCGGTGATCACGCCCTCTCTCTCCAGCCGCTCAAGCCGCGCCTGCACCGTGGTGCGCGACAATGACAGCCTCTTGGCCATGGTCGCCACCGGCATGCGGGCATTCTCGCCAAGAAGCGCCAGCAGTTCCCGGTCCTTCGCGGTCAGTTGCATGGAGCGTCCTGCATTCTGTCTACATGCTTTGTCATATTGCCAAGATTTATACCGCAAAATGGCTAATCAGACGCTATGAATCGTCCATCCTCTGCCTACAATCGTGGGAAATCTCTCAATCGCGACACAGGGGATGGACATGAAGGACATCGTGGTGATCGGCGCCGGCAAGATCGGCGGGGCGATCGCGGTGATGCTGGCCGAGACCGGTGATTTCAGCGTGGTTGTCGCCGACCGCAGCCCGGAGCAGCTCGCCAAGATCGACCGCCATCCGTCGATCTCGACCCGGGAGCTCGACATCACCGACCACGCCGACGTGGTTGCCCTGCTGAAAGGGAAATTCGCGGTGCTGTCCGCAGCCCCCTTCAACCTGACGGGACGGATCGCGGAGGCGGCGCTCGAGGCGGGCGTCCATTATCTCGACCTGACGGAGGACGTGGCGACCACCAGGAAGGTCGAGGCGCTGTCGCAGAACGCCACGCGGGCGTTCATTCCGCAATGCGGCCTGGCACCCGGCTTCATTTCGATCGTCGCCAACGATATCGCCCGGCGCTTCGACAGCCTCGACAGCGTCCGCATGCGTGTGGGCGCGCTGCCGCAATACCCGTCCAATGCGCTGAACTACAACCTGACCTGGAGCACCGACGGGCTGATCAACGAATATATCGAGCCCTGCGAGGCGATCGTCGAAGGAAAGCTGGTGACCGTACCGGCGCTGGAGGAGCGGGAGGAGTTCTCGCTCGACGGCGTCACCTACGAGGCCTTCAACACTTCCGGCGGGCTGGGAACGCTGGCCAAGACGCTGGAGGGCCGGGTCCGCACGATGAACTACCGGACCATCCGCTATCCGGGCCACCAGGCAATCATGAAGGCGCTGCTCAACGACCTGAACCTCAGGAACCGCCGCGACGTCCTGAAGGATCTGTTCGAGAACGCGCTTCCCGCCACCATGCAGGACGTGGTCGTCATCTTCGTCACCGTATGCGGCTGGCGGGACGGCCGCTACCTGCAGGAGACCTAT
>JAJUFW010000498.1 GCA_029263555.1 Alphaproteobacteria bacterium | reverse complement strand
GGCGAAGATCTTCAGCCAGTAGCGGAAAAGGTTCAGGAAGACCGCCCGGCCGGTCCAGAGCCACAGCCCCTCAAGCACCGCAAGATAGCTGGCGAGGCCGATCGAGAAGGCCGGGAAGATGAAGTGGAACGAAACCGTGAAGGCGAACTGAAGCCGGGAGAGCAGAAGCGCATCGACATTTTCCAGCATCCCGCCCTCCAAAGCCTGTTGCCCGAGGCGTCATCCCGCCTCCCGCTGCCGCCGAACCGGGGTAGGGACCCGGATTCTTAAAGGCATCGCGCGGGCGATCGGTTCCGGAACGGCGGTTGAGGGGGAAATGCGCCGGGTGCGGGCAAGCGCGACGGCCATCCCTAAAGACCGAGGCGATGCCGCGACCCTGGAAGAAGATGCGATCCGTGCCCTTGGCGCCTTCGGGACCGGCCCTATCCGGCCGCCCGGTCGCTCTCGCCCGCGCGGATGAGGCGCCCCTCCTCCGCCTTGTAGAAGAACTGGCTGTTCACGATCCAACCCTTCAGCGGACGCAGCGGCGGGATGCAGGTCAGGAGCAGGATCGGAAAGGTGGTGAAGAGATGTATCCAGTAGGGCGCCTGATACGCCACCTCCAGCCACAGGGCGAAGATGACGGAAGGCAGGCAGCCGAAGGTGATGACGAAGAAGGCGGGGCCGTCCGCCGGGTCGGCGAAGGAATAGTCCAGCCCGCACGCCTCGCAACGGTCGGCAAGCTTCAGGAATCCCTTGAACAGATGCCCCTTTCCGCACCGGGGGCAGCGCCCCCTGAGACCGGTCCTGATCGGCGACAGAGGCGGCCAGTTTTCCTTGGACATCTGAGTTCCCCCGAAGGTGCGCAGACGGCTGCCGGCCGTTTGTCTGCGACGGCGTTCCCTTGAGTTTCCGCGGAAGCGGTGCGGGGCCTATATGGGCGTCCGTGCCTGACACCGTCAAGGAAGGCGGGGGTTTCTGCGGGCTGCTGCGACGCTAGGCAGCACCCCCGGTCCATCGGGCCGGAGGCGTGTATAGCCCGTCTTCGGACGCTTGGGCGCCGGCGGCCGCGAAGCTTCGCACATGCCCCCGGCGCCCGGTAGTCATGAGAGAACCGGCCCCGCATCGGGGGCCGGACATATCAGGGGAAGTCGACGTAAAGCTGCGAGCAGAGATCGACCTTGTAATATTCCCGCTTGTAGCCGTTCTCGTCGATGATCTTGATGTCGAACGCGCACTCGTCCGAGCTGTAGCCGATCATCTCGATGAGCATCTCACTGTAGGGCTCCAGGACGTCGTCGCCGAGAACGTCCTCTTCCCAATCATCCACCGTACTGGGCGAAACGTGGATGTACTGCACGTAGTTGCCGCCATTGTTGCGGACGTAGAAGTCCTGGCGGCCGGCCCAGGACGGATCGGCAAGGAGGCCGAGACAGATCGCCGCTGCAGCGGCTGCCGGAAAACGGATATGCATACTTCCCCCACATCGTCATTTGCGCCCGGCAGGCCACGAACGGGTGAGGAGCCGCAGAAGGGGAAGTCGCCGAAAGGAACGCCCTTCCGGAAGGTTCCTACTGTTCCTTCAACCGGTCACGATCTGCCGATTTTTGTCCCTCTACGCCGATCCGTAGGATTTTCACAGCATTATTTATTTCTCCGGCGGAGAGGCAGGGTTGCAAGCGGGGGCGCCCCAGAAACCTTGACGAATCTTCTCCTCAACCACCCTCTGCCCCGTCGAATCACTCCACGAGGGCAGGTCCGCCGTCGCCCGGGAATCTGCGGCGGATCGTTCCGGAACTTGCCAGGACTGCCTGCATCGTTCCAGGGTTACGGGTAACTCCGGCTCCGACAGGCGATGCGCCCATGGCAAGACAATTTCCCCATCTCTCCGATAGCCATCGCGAGTTCATCGGGCGGCAGCGCATCTTCTTCACCGCCTCCGCCGCGCCCGGCACCCGCGTGAACGTCTCTCCCAGGAGCACGGATGCCTTCCGCATCCTCGGCGACAATCAGGTCGCCTATCTGGACCGCACCGGCAGCGGCAACGAGACCGCGGCGCATCTTCTTGCCGACGGACGCCTCACCATCATGTTCTGCGCCTTCGAGGGACCGCCGTTGATCCTGCGCCTCTATGGCCGGGGACGCGTGATCCATCGCCGGAGCGGGGACTACCCACGTCTCCTTGCCGATTGGTTCGAGGACAAGGAACCCCTTGGCGCCAGGCAGATCGTGATGCTCGACGTCGACCTCGTGCAGACGTCCTGCGGCTTCGGCGTGCCGCTATTCGATCATGTGGGAGAGCGTACGCAGTTGGACCGGTGGGCGGAAGCCAAGGGCGAAGCCGGGATAGAGGCCTTCCAGCGCGAGAAGAATGCCCGCAGCATGGACGGCCTGCCGACCGGCCTGTTCGCGGACGTTAAGGACGAAAGCTCGGGCGCCTGCTGAGGTCGCATGGCCGGAGACGCCGGGACCTCGCCTCGGGGTCAAGGAACGCTCCGGCCTGGCGCCGCCCCGCCTACGACTTCACCACGCTTCGCGTGTGCACGACCTGGGGCGGGGCTGCGAAGTGGGGCCCGACGAGACGCCGCCATTCCTGAAAGTCGGCGGAATTCCGGAAATGGACCATGTGGTCCTCGACCGTCTCCCAGGTCACGATCAGCTTGTAGCGGTTCGGCGCTTCCACGGTCCGATGAAGATCGACGCCATGGCAGCCCCGAGCGCGCAGGAACAGCGGGATCGCCCAGAGATGCCGGGCCCCGGCCTCGCGTGCGGCGCGCTGCTCCCCCACTCGTGGTCGAGCCACGACGTGCCGCGCATGGCCCGGGCGACGCCCGCCACGGTGAGCGTGCCCTCGGTATCCAGCCGCGTC
>JAJUFW010000570.1 GCA_029263555.1 Alphaproteobacteria bacterium | reverse complement strand
TCGGGCCGGCCTCGCTGGTCACGTTGCCGTCGCCGTCGATCTCGATCTGGGTGACGTTCGCCGGAACCGTCAGGGGCTGGTCGTTGACGTCCAGGACGGCGAGCCCGTTGGCGTCGACGATGCGGCCTTCGCCGTCCAGGTGAAGCCGGCCGCTGCGCGTGTAGCGCGGGCCGCCTGCGGTATCGACGACCAGGAAGCCCGGACCGTCGATGGCGACGTCGAACGGATTGCCCGTATGCTCGATCGCCCCTGCCGTGAAGTCCCGGACCACCGCCTGGTCGTTCACCATCGATACCTCGTGGCCGGTGGGGGCGCTGCCGGCGCCGCCCGGGCCGTTCAGGTATTCGACGAACAGCATCCGCTCGGCCTTGAAGGCCGTCGTGTTCATGTTCGCGATGTTGTTCGCCGTCACTTCCAACTGCCGCCGCAGCGCGGTCTGGCGGGAGAGGGCGATATAAGAGGCGGTTTCCATGAAGGGGCCGGAACTCTTGGTTTCTGGAACCCGTCGCCGGGTGTTCGCCGTCCTATATGCAGGCGGCGTGCCAACAGTCGGGGCGGGCGGAACCGGGCGCGAACCGGCGCTTCATCCGGCGCGGCGCGGGGCAACCCCTGCCCGGAGGCCCTCGCGCCGGAACCCTTTGCCCGGCAGAAAGTGCCGAGCCCTGTTTCAAGTCCGCAACGAGTTGTTAACGATCATCTTTATAATGTTCCCGGCACGCCCTTGAGGCGCAATGCTAAGAAATGGGAACGACTTCGATGTCCACGAATGCTCTGGACAGTGCTCTGGACGACGTTGTCAGCAAGTTGCCGCGCAAGAAGATGAGCGGCAAGAAGCTGGTTCTGATGTTTGTCCTGCCGGCTCTGATCCTGGCGGGGGGCGCGGCGGCACTCTACGTCACCGGCGTTTTCGGTCGTCTCCTGGAACGGGAGCCCCCGGCTGTCGACCACGCCCAGCCGGGCTTCTTCTACAACCTGCCGCAGCTCACGGTGAACCTGAACAGCGGGGACCGGCGCCAGGTCCTGCTCCGGGTGACGCCGACGCTCGAGCTGGACCGTGAAGAGGATGTTGCCCGGATCGAAAGGGTGATCCCGCGAATCCTGGACAATTTCCAGCTTTACCTGCGCGAACTGCAGCCCGACGACCTCAAGGGTTCGGCCGGCCCATACCGCCTTCGGGAGGAACTGCTCCGGCGGGTCAAGGCCGCGGTGTACCCCGTCCCGGTCCGGGAGGTGCTGTTCACCGAATTCCTAGTGGCCAGCTGAGCTTCCGCCCGGCCGCCCCGTTCCCAGGCTCTGGACATTTCCGAATATGGCTGATCCGACCGCCGAGATCCCCGAGGAAGACGAAGACGCCCTTGCCGCCGAATGGGCGGCAATGATGGACGATGACGCGAGCATCCCGTCCACGGGGCCCGTTTCCAACCGGGTCCTGAACCAGGACGAGATCGACAGCCTTCTGGGCTTCGACGACGACGCTGCCGGCAATCGCGACAATTCGGGGGTCATGGCACTGATCAACAGTGCCATGGTCAATTACGAGCGGCTGCCCATGCTCGAGGTGGTGTTCGACCGCCTCGTCCGCATGATGTCGACGTCGCTGCGCAACTTCACCTCCGACAACGTGGAGGTCAGCCTGGACCAGATCACGTCGATCCGGTTCGGCGATTACCTGAACTCCATCCCGCTGCCGGCGATGCTGTCCGTGTTCAAGGCGGAGGAGTGGGACAATTACGGCCTGATGGTCGTCGATTCGGCGATGATCTACTCGATCGTCGACGTGCTCCTGGGCGGGCGGCGCGGAACCGCCGCCATGCGCATCGAGGGGCGCCCCTACACCACGATTGAACGCAATCTGGTCGAGCGGCTGGTCCACGTGGTGCTGAGCGATCTCTCCGCGGCGTTCGACCCGCTGTCGCCGGTCACCTTCCGCTTCGACCGGCTGGAGACCAATCCCCGCTTCGCGACGATCGTGCGGCCGGGCAACGCCGCGATGTTGGCGAAGCTCAGGATCGACATGGAGGATCGTGGCGGGCGCCTGGAACTGCTCATCCCCTATGCCACGCTGGAGCCGGTCCGCGAGCTTCTGCTGCAGATGTTCATGGGCGAGAAGTTCGGCCGGGACTCGATCTGGGAGAACCACCTCGCGAGCGAGCTTTGGCTGACCGAAGTGCAGCTCGGCGCCGTGCTGGACGAGGTGACGGTAAGCCTGCGCGACGTGCTCAACTGGAAGGTCGGATCTCGCCTGATGCTGAATACCCAGCCCGACGGGCTGGTCGAGCTCCGTTGCGGCGAGGTGGCGATGTTCAAGGGTCGCATGGGCCGCCGGAAGGGCAAGATCGCCGTTCGCGTCGAACGCGAAGTGCCCAAGCAGGAGGAACTGCCGCGATGATGAATTATCCGGTCATTCTCGACAGCCTGATCATCATCCTGCTGGCGGCCACGATCGTT
>JAJUFW010000446.1 GCA_029263555.1 Alphaproteobacteria bacterium | reverse complement strand
TTCGGCAGCACGGGCGCGTTCATGCCGCGCCTGTCCGGGTGAGGGCGGCCGCCCGCTCGACGGCCCGGAGGATGCGCGGATGCGCGCCGCAGCGGCAGAGATGGGGGGCGAGCGCGGCGGCGATATCCGTGCGGCCCGGCCGGTTGCTGCCCTTCAGCAGGGCGAATGCGCTGATCAGTATGCCGGAGAGGCAGTAGCCGCACTGCCCGGCCTGTCCCTCATCGAACGCCTGGAGCAGGGCCTTGCCGACGGGATCGGCGGCCAGCCCCTCGATCGTCGTCACCGTCCGGCCGCCGACCGCTTCCGCCGGCAGCGTGCAGGCGTGGCGAGGCCGCCCGTCGATCAGCACCATGCAGGCGCCGCACTGCTCGAGCCCGCATCCGAAGCGGGTTCCGTAAAGATCCAGCCGGTTCCGAAGCACGTGCAAGAGCGTCTCGTCCGTTTCGTGGGCGACGCTGACATCGGTGCCGTTGAGCCGGAAGCTCGTGGTCTCGGTCACGCGGGACGACTCCCTGTGGTCAAACCGAACGACGGCCGGCCGGGGGCGCCCCGGCGGCAGGCCCCGAGGAGTGGAAGGCTACCCCCTGCCTTGACATTCCACCGGGCCAGGATATCGTGCAAACGTTCGCAGACACAAGAGGGCCGGCTTCGAAGCGAAGGCCGGATGGATCGACTGCCATGCACGACGCCGTCACGAGGCTTCGGCCCGGACCCATCGACATCCACGCCCATATCATGCCCGAGCGGCTGGTCTCGCGGCTGGCCGCCGGCGAACGGCCCGGCTTCCGGGTCGATGTCGACGACGAAGGACGGTCTTGGGTGCGCCTCGGCGAGGGCGGTCCACGGATGCCGCTGCCGGCGGGGATGACGGATCTTCCGCTCCGCCTGAAGACGATGGAGGAGCAGGGCGTCGCCGCCCAGCTCCTGTCGCCGTGGATCGCGCTCGCCGCCTATCATCTCGGGCCGGAGGACGCGGTCTGGTTCGCGCGGGCGCTCAACGAGGAGATCGCCGCCGTCGTCCGCGAGACGCCGGACCGCTTCGTCGGGATCGGATCGGTTCCGCTGCAGGTGCCGGATTCGGCGCCCGACATGCTGCGCTGGATGGTCCGCGACCTGGGGCTCCTCGGGGTCGAGATCGCGACCAAGGTGGGCAACGACCGCCTGCTCGACGACCCGTCGCTGGAGCCCTTCTGGGCGGCCGCCGACGAACTCGGGGCCTTCGTCCTGATCCATCCGACCCTGGGCGGAGGGGACCGGCCGGAATTCGCCCCCTATTACCTCACCAACCTGATCCACAACCCGCTCGAGACCACGTTCGCCGCCGCGCATCTCATCTTCTCGGGCGTGATGGAGCGCTATCCGCGCGCCAAGGTCTGCCTGGTGCATGGCGGCGGCTTCCTGCCCTACAATGTGGGCCGGCTGCGGCGCGGCCGGCTGGTGCGGCCGGAAACCCAAGGCGCCATGACCGGGGACGTGGACCAGTCCTACGGGCGCTTCTTCTTCGACACGGTGACGCATTCCGTGACCGCGCTGCGCTTCCTGGTCGGGGAGGTCGGGGCGGACCGGGTGCTCCTGGGAAGCGACTATCCCTTCGACATGGCCGATCCCATGCCGGTCGGAACGGTGCGGGAGGCGGCCTTCGTCCGCGCGGAGGAGAGCGCGATCCTGCGCCGGAACGCCGAGCGGATCCTGACTGCCGGAGCCGCCTGACGTCGGGGCGCCTTTCGCCGCAACGTTTCGGCAATTGACAGGACGGGCGAGCCGCGATTATCGTGCAAACGATTGCAGCGGCGATGCCGCCAAGGATGAACACGAGTTCGGGAGGATGCGAATGGAAAGGCGCTTGCCCGGGGAACGCGTGGTTGATGGTCGCGCGATCATCAATCCGGACCCCTCCTGGAACTGGAGCCGGCACCTTCCGGCACCGGGCCACACTTCCGTCGATTTCGAGCGGCGCGTCGACTTCGACCGCCTCAGGACCTATCGGCTCGCCCGGGCGCGGCAGGCGCTCAAGAACTCGGGCTGCGGCGCGCTCCTGCTGTTCGACGTCAACAACATCCGCTACGTCAGCGGCACCAAGATCGGCGAGTGGGAGCGCGACAAGCTTTGCCGCTTCGCGCTGCTGGCCGGCGACGGCGACCCGATCGTTTGGGACTTCGGCTCCGCCGCAGTCCACCACCGCATCTATTGCGACTGGTTCTCCCCGGACAGCTTCCGGGCCGGCATGCTGGGCATGCGGGGCACCGTGCCGCCGGCCGTCGGGCTCATGAAGGCCCATGCCGAAGAGATCATGTCGCTGCTGCGCGAGGCCGGGGTCGCGGACATGCCGGTCGGGGTCGACATCGCCGAGACGGCGATGTTCTTCGAGCTGCAGAAGGCCGGCATGAAGGTCGTCGACGGCCAGCAGATCATGCTCGACGCTCGCGAGATCAAGAATATCGACGAGATCACGCTGCTGAACCAGGCGGCGACGATGGTCGACGGCGTCTATCACATGATCTGGGAGGAACTGAAGCCGGGCGTCCGCGAAAACGACATCGTCGCCCTCGCCAACAAGATGCTCTACGAGATGGGCTCCGACGACGTCGAGGCGATCAACGCGATCTCGGGCGAGCGGTGCAATCCGCACCCCCACAACTTCACCGACCGGATCATCCGCCCGGGTGACCAGGTCTTCTTCGACATCCTGCAGTCCTACCAGGGCTACCGGACCTGCTACTACCGGACCTTCAATGTCGGCCGGGCCACCCCGGCGCAGCACGACGCCTACAAGAAGTGCCGGGAATGGCTCGACGCCGCGATCGAGCTGATCAAGCCGGGCGTGACGACCGACAAGGTCGCGTCCGTCTGGCCGACGGCGCAGGAGATCGGGCTGCCGAACGAGATGGCCGCCTTCGGCCTGCAGTTCGGCCATGGCCTCGGGCTTGCCCTGCATGAACGGCCGATCATCTCGCGCCTCGTCTCCCTGGACAACCCGATGGAAATCAAGACGGGCATGGTCTTCGCGCTCGAGACCTACTGTCCTGCATCGGACGGCTATTCGGCCGCCCGGATCGAGGAAGAGGTCGTCGTGACCGACACCGGGTGCAAGGTGATCAGCCTGTTCCCGGCCGAGGAGCTGCCGATCGCCAACCGCTACTGAACGTGAGGGGGCGGACCGGCGGTTCCGCCGCCGGTCCCTGGGACAGG
>JAJUFW010000350.1 GCA_029263555.1 Alphaproteobacteria bacterium | reverse complement strand
GCCGCAGGCCATGATGCCGTTCACGAGATAGGCGCCGCGGTCGACCAGAGGGTCGGCCCCGGCGGGCAAGGGCAGCGCTGCAATACCCAGAACCGCCGCGAGCGTGCGGATGCGCATAGGCTTTCCCCCTGTATCGTCGCCGGTCTAGGCGCCAGCCTGATCGTCAAATAGCTGATCCGCCATGCCCGGCAATTGGCAAAAGGTGGTGCCCGGCGACGCTTAGGCCGGCCCCTAGCGCCGGAAATCTCGTTTGACTGCGCGGTCTCTCAAGGCGGAGGAAGGACTCGGTGAAGGAGAGCGGAATGGCTGTCGAGCAGTTTCGGCGCCTTGCCTTGGCCGTAACGATCGGGGTCGCCGAACTCGCGCTGTCGTCATGCGACGACGCGGACAGTCCCGCCGAAGAGACCGGGGACTAGGCGGAAGACGCAGCCGGCGAAGCGAGCGACGTCCTCGAGGACGTCGCGGACTGACCGGGCCGGAACGACTCCGGACGGAACGTTCCTGCACAGAAACGAATGTGGGTGAGGCGGACGCTTATCCACAACCATCGCGATCCCGGCCGGGATTGAGCGAAGTTGAGGTCATGCAGTTGAGTTCAGCGCCAGGACCCCGCTCAACTCAAGCGACACTTTGTAAACCATAGCATCTGCCTAAAAAATAGGCAGGCAGCTCGATGGCTTGGAGTAGGGCGGAAGCAGCCCGGTTGCGCACAGAGTTATCCACAGATTCTGTGGGCCGGTCACAATATTCCTTCCCATACGCACGAAATTGCACATATGTGATTAGATTCAGAACGCTGGGTGACGGGCCCGGATCGGGCGGATTCACCAAAAGCTAACGAAAATTCGGCATACCGCGCGGAAGCACCTCGACGGAGCTTGCGCCGGCCGCCATGAAGAAGCTTTCGGATTATGCGAACGGAACCTCTCGCCAGGGAGACCGGCGTCGTGAGGCCGAGCCCTCGGCACGCTGGCCCGTGTGGAAATCCGTGCTGTTCGTCGTCGGGATCAGCCTGGCGCTCTGGGGATCGATCGTCGCCGGGTTCCTTTTCTTCAGCTGAGCCGCGTTCGTTTTCGGGCAGCCGTCCTACCGGCGGGACGATCTGAGCGCCGCCGTCAGGGCGGGGGGAAGTCCGTCATTGTCGAGCATGACCTGCAGGCGGAGGATCGAGGCGACGGAGATCGCGTCGGTGATTTCGCCCCTCAGGACCATCGCCAGGGCATCCGCAAAAGGCAGCCGCCGCAAGCTCAGCGCCTCGTCGTCGTCCGGTTCGGCGTCGTCCTGGATCAGATCATAGGCAACCCAGGTCACCGATCTCTCGTCGGTCACGCTGTTCGACAGGTGCATCTCGAGAAGGGGCAGCCAGCGCGCGGCGACGAGCCCGGTCTCCTCCTTGAGTTCGCGTTTGGCGTGAACCAGCGGGTCCTCGCCATGGGGTGCGCCTCCCTCGGGGATCTCCCAACTGTAGCAGCCAAGCGGATAGCGGAACTGACCGACCAGCCAGGTTGCGCCGTCCCTGTCCACCGGGAGGATGCCGACAGCGAGATTCTTGAATTTGACGACGCCATAAATGCCCGGCTTGCCGCCGGGCGTCAGGACTTCGTTGTGAACCACCTCTATCCAGGGATTTTCGTATCCTTGCCTCGATCTGAGGGTCTGCCACGGGTTCTCAGTCGTTTTCTTCATATGTCGCTTCCCATGTCGGGGTGGCCGGCCCGAAGCCCGTTCCAGGTGATCCGGCGATCCCATGGACATTACGGGGCTGTTTTCCTAAAGTCGCGCCGCTTCGTTCTCCTGCGCCCATGAAGGCCCGAGCCCGCATCATGCGTCTTTCCCGCTATCTACTGCCCACCCTGAAGGAAACCCCCGCCGAGGCGCAGATCGTCTCGCACCGCTACATGCTGCGCGCCGGCATGATCCGCCAGACCAGTGCCGGGATCTATGCCTGGCTGCCGCTCGGGTACCGGGCTCTCCGGAAGATCGAGCAGATCGTCCGCGAGGAACAGGACCGGTTCGGCGTCCAGGAGCTTCTGATGCCGACGATCCAGCCTGCCGAGCTGTGGCGGGAAAGCGGCCGTTATGACGATTACGGCAAGGAGATGCTGCGCATTCGTGACCGTCACGATCGCGACATGCTCTACGGCCCGACCAACGAGGAGATGATCACCGACATCTTCCGGACGTCGGTCCGGAGCTACAAGGAACTGCCGCAGCTTCTCTACCACATCCAGTGGAAGTTCCGGGACGAGATCCGGCCGCGGTTCGGCGTGATGCGCGGGCGCGAATTCCTGATGAAGGACGCGTACAGCTTCGACATCTCGGCCGAGGCGGCGCGCCAGTCCTATTACCGGTTCTTCGTCTGCTATCTTTCCACCTTTGCCCGGATGGGCTTGAAGGCGGTGCCGGTGAAGGCCGATACCGGTGAGAGCGAGCTGTTCATCGACAAGGGCCTGCTGGAGCTCGACATGTCGCGGGATGCCCCGGCGCCCGACGGTGATCTGGAGGGCTTCTTCAAGACTATCACCGCCCAGTATGCCGCCGCGGATGAGATGCACGACCCGGCCGCCTGTCCGGTTCCGGCCGAACGGCTGGTCTCCCGGCGCGGCATCGAGGTGGGGCATATCTTCTACTTCGGCACCAAGTACTCGGTGCCGATGGGCGCGATGGTGACCAATCGCGACGGCGAACAGGTGCCGGTCGAGATGGGCTCATACGGCATCGGCGTGTCCCGCCTAGTCGGCGCGATCATCGAGGCCAGCCACGACGAAAATGGCATCATCTGGCCGGACAGCGTAGCGCCGTTCGACGTCGGGCTGATCAATCTCAAATCGGGCGATGCCGACTGCGACGCCGCGTGCGAGGACATCCTGGTGAAGCTGGCCAACGCCGGGCTGGAATGCCTCTACGACGACCGGGAGGAACGCGCCGGAGCGAAATTCGCCGACATGGACCTGATCGGGCTGCCCTGGCAGCTGGTGGTCGGGCCGCGCGGGCTCAAGTCCGGCGTGGTCGAGCTGAAGCGTCGCGCCACGGGCGAGCGGGAGGAGCTGCCGCTCGACGCTGCACTGGCCCGGATGACCCGCCGCGGGGCGTGATCCGACGACCGCAGATTAGTCACAATGGGGGCCATCCTGACGGCCGCTCGGACCACCGGGGACGACACGGGGAATGTTCAACACGTTCGAAAGGATGGTCGCCTTCCGCTATCTGCGGGCCCGGCGAAAGGAAGGCTTCATTTCGGTCATCAGCGGATTCTCGCTGCTGGGGATAGCGCTCGGCGTCGCGACGCTGATCATCGTCATGTCCGTCATGAACGGCTTCCGGGCCGAGTTGGTCGGGCGCGTCCTAGGGCTCAACGGGCATCTCAGCGTCTATGGATTGAACGGACCGATCGACGACTATGACGCCTTCGCCCGCGAACTGGCCGAACTGGACGTCGTCGTCCAGGCCATGCCGACCATCGAGGCCCAGGCGCTGGTCACGCATCGGGGCTCGGCCTCCGGGGCCGTGATCCGCGGCGTACGACCGGACGAGTTCCTGAACCGCCCGGCGATCGCCGCCAATCTTCGGATCGAAAACCGCGCCGACTTCTCCGGCGACGACACGATCGCCATCGGCAGCCGGATGGCCCAGCGCCTCGGCCTGACGCTGGGCGACAGCCTGACGCTGATCGCCCCCCAGGGAAGCGCGACGGCCTTCGGGACGGTGCCGCGGTCGCGGGCCTACAGGATCGCCGCGATCTTCGACGTGGGCATGTACGAATACGACAACAACTTCATCTACATGCCGCTCGAGGCCGCGCAGGTCCTCTTCATGTTGAAGGACCGGGCGACGACCATCGACCTCTTCATCGAAAACCCGGAGAACCTGGCCGCGGCCCGCGCGGCGATCGAACCCCAAATCCAGGGGCGGGGCAGGCTGTGGGACTGGCAGCAGGCGAATTCCAGCTTCTTTACGGCGCTTCAGGTGGAACGCAACGTCATGTTCCTGATCCTGACGCTGATCATCCTGGTGGCGGCGATCAACATCATCTCGACGCTCGTCATGGCCGTGACCGACAAGCAAGCCGACATCGCGATCCTGCG
>JAJUFW010000247.1 GCA_029263555.1 Alphaproteobacteria bacterium | reverse complement strand
TGGCCCAAGCCGGCATCCGGATCCGCGGCGCGATGGTCCAGATGGGACCGCACAAGGCCGACCGTTCCCGGTGGGACTGGGAGGAGGTTCCGAACAACCCGTTCTTCTGGCCCGACGGGGCCATGGTTCAGGAACTGGGCGACTATCTGGACGGAATCCGCAAGTCCGGGTCCAGCATCGGGGCCGTGGTCGAAATCGTGGCGACCGGCGTGCCGGCGGGCCTGGGCGATCCGCTCTATGACAAGCTGGACGGCGATCTGGCCCGGGCCATGATGACGATCAACGCGGTCAAGGGCGTGGAGATCGGCAACGGATTCGGGGCCGCCGCGATCACCGGCGAGGAAAATGCCGACGAAATGCGCCGCGGCCCCGACGGGGAACCCGTGTTCCTGTCCAACAATGCCGGCGGCATCCTGGGCGGCATCTCCACGGGGCAGGATGTCGTGGTCCGCTTCGCGGTCAAGCCGACCAGTTCGATCCTCCAGCCGCGCCGCACCATCGACATCCACGGGAACGATACGGAGATCGTCACCAAGGGGCGGCACGATCCCTGCGTCGGCATCCGCGCCGTGCCGGTCGGAGAGGCCATGATGGCGGTCGTCCTGGCCGACCATCTCCTTCGCCAACGGGCCCTTGCCGGCTGAGGATGCGGCCCCGACAGGCCGTCGTGGTCGCGGCCCGACCAATTTTTGTCACAACATGATTCTACGAGTTCACGGGAATACTCCGCGTCCCAGATCGTTTTCATAGCGTATCGACGACACCAAGGAATTCGGAGCATGAACCGGACCCGTAATCTTGCCCTTCTGACATTGGCCGCGATCGGCCTCGCCGCCTGCGGCAACAGTGTGGGCGACCGAGCCCTGTCCGGCGCCGGACTCGGCGCCGCGGGCGGGACGGCCTTCAACGTCCTGACCGGCGGAAGCCTAGCGGGCGGCGCCGTGGTCGGCGGCCTCGCAGGTGCCGCGGCGGGCGCGCTGACCGACCGCAACACGATCGACCTTGGCAAGCCCATCTGGCGCTGATCCCGTCCGGTACCGCACCCATGTCCCAGCGAACCCCGATCCTCGCAGCCGCCGTCCTGATCCTGGCCACGGCCGGGGTTTCCGGTCCTGCCTTCGCGCAGGTCGTCCCGCCCGCCGGGCTGGAGGGGCGCTACCAGGCCGTCGCCTACCGGCCCTACGGGGATGCGACCGCGGAGCGGGTTCCGAGCCCTCGGCCCGAGGTCAGCTTCGGTCGGACGCTCCGCTGGCTCGACGGCCGCAACTGCGACAACTGGACGGTCGAGGCGCCGGAGGGCGCTCCCGCGCCCGGAACCGCCGACCCGGTGCTGTCGGATGTCCATCTTCCGCCCGCGGGAGAGCCTGGCATGTTCCCGGACAACCGCCGCAATCAGCTGCTGCGCTTCTTCTGCGACGGCGCCCTTTTGGGCGAGCTGGTGCGGGTGGACGAGCGCGTCCTCTATGCCGAGGACCCCGCCGAGCGGCGGTACGTGGTACTCGAACGGCCGCTCGGACGGGAGGCGGTCGCGACGCTGCAGAAACTGCTGAACGAGGCCGGCTTCGATGCCGGCCCTGCCGACGGCATCATGGGCAACCGGACCCGCGCCGCGATCGGCGACTATGCCCGATCCCGGGGCGCGGCCTTCGCATTCGAGACCGGCATCGCCAGTTCGAACCTGCTCGACGGCCTTCGCTTCAGCGCCGGGGACTGACCCGGCGCCGACGCCTTCCCAGCTCAGGCAACTTCAGGTCATCCAGCCCGGGAACAGGGACCGAAGCCCCCCGACGATGATCTCGACGGCGATCGCGGTGAGCAGAAGACCGAACAGCCGGTTGAGGATGTTAAGGCCGATCTTCCCGAGCCGCCGGCCGATCGGCACCGCAAGCGCCAGCCCGGCCCATAGCAGTCCGCAGACCAGCGCGACGCATCCCAGTACCACCAAGGTGTGGCCCCAGCCGCTGCCCCGCTGCATCTGGATGATTACGCTGGAAATCGCACCCGGCCCCGCCAGCAGCGGAATGCCCAGCGGGACGACGCCGATGGCGTCACGCTGCTCCGCCTCCCGGGCTTCTTCCTGGGTCTGCTGGACGCTGCTGACCTGCGCGCTCAGCATCGAAAGGGCCATCAGCAGCAGCACGAGGCCGCCCCCCACCCGGAAGCTGTCGAGACTGGTCCCGATCAGCCGCAGCACCAAGTCGCCGGCCAGCGCGGCAATGGTGAGGACGACGAAGACCGTCAGGACCGCCGCACGGGCGATTGCGCCCCGCTCCCTGGCGCTCTGCCCTTCGGTCAGGGTGAGGAAGATCGGGATCGCGGCGAAGGGCGTCACGACGGCAAACAGCGCGATCGCATACCGCGTGTACTCGAACCAGGGCAGCATGACGGAAAATGTACCCGCGCCGCCCAGTTCACGCCATATGCTGGCGGTCCTGCCGGAAGGCACCGCCGGCAAGCACGCGTCGGGGATCGACAGCCCGCCGGACAAGCGTTAGGACGGCAGAGAAGCAGGCGGTCGGCCGCCTGCTTGATTCGGGACAGACGCGAAATGGGCCGATTTCTACTCTGGTTCTTTGCCGTCCTGGGCGTGATCTTCGTGATTCTGGGCGTCAGCGTCACCGGCGGTGTCTGGTACATGGCCCACGACCGGACCGCGCCGCTGCCGGAACGCATGGCGCTCACCCTCGATTTCCGGGAGCCGATTTCCGGTGGCTCGCGAACCAGCGCCCTGCGGCGGGCCATAGACGGCGCCCCCGCCACCCTGCACGAGACGATCGAGGCGATCGACCGCGCGGCGCAAGACGACCGCGTGGCAGCGCTGGTCGGTCATTTCGGCGGCGATGTCTTCGGGCTGGCAACGGCGCAGGAGCTGCGGGCCGCCGTGCTGCGCTTTCGGGCGACGGGCAAGCCGGCACTGGCTTATGCGGAAAGCTTCGGGGAATTCGGACCGGGCAACGTCTCCTACTATCTGGCGACCGCCTTCGACGAGATCTGGATGCAGCCGATCGGCACGCTGGGCCTGACCGGCATCCATGCGGCCGTCCCCTTCGCGGCAGACGCGCTCGACAGCTTCGGCGTCAGCGCCGAATTCGCCCGCCGGGGCGCCTACAAATCCGCCCCCGAAAGCCTGACCGAACGCGGCTTTACCGACGCCCATCGCGAGATGGTCGAAAGCCTGACGGGGGATCTCTACGGCCAGCTCGTGGCCGGCATCGCCGAGGGCCGGAGGCTCGCGGCCGGCGACGTCCGGCGCCTGATCGACGAAGGACCCTGGTTCGCGAATGCCGCCGAATCGGCAGGGCTGATCGACGGGCTGGCGCAGCGCGACGAGCTTCCGGATCTGCTTGCCGAAAAGGTCGGCGACAGCAGTCCGCCGCGGACCATCGGCCCCGACCATTATCTCGCCGGCCGCGCCGACGAGGATTCGGCCGGGACGCCGGTTGCGGTGATCTATGCGACCGGCCTGATCACCTCCGGTGAAAGCACCGACGATCCGGTCTTCGGAACCGTGACCATGGGGGCCGAGACGATCGCGCAGGCGATCGAGGACGCGGCAGCGGACGACCGCATCCGGGCGATCGTGCTCAGAATCGACAGCGGCGGCGGATCCGCCGTCGCTTCGGAGATCATCGGCAGGGCCGTCCGGCGTGCCGCCGAATCGGACAAGCCGGTCGTCGTCTCCATGGCGGAGGCGGCCGCATCGGGCGGCTACTGGATCGCGGCCTATGCCGACGAGATCGTGGCCCAGCCCGCCACGCTCACCGGGTCGATCGGCGTCTTCGCCGGCAAGATCGTCACGGCCGATCTTTGGGACGACCTGGGCGTCAACTGGCAGGGCGTCTCCCGCGGGCAGAATGCCGACATCTGGGCCTCCATTAGCCCGTACACGCGGGACCAGGCGGAGAAGGTCGACGGGCTGGTGGAACGGCTCTATCAGCTTTTCCTGGAGCGGGTGGCCGAAGGGCGGGATCTCGATCTGCAGTCCGTCGAGCGTATCGCCCAGGGCCGGGTCTGGACCGGTGCGCAAGCGCTGGAGCTCGGTCTCGTCGACCGCCTCGGCGGGCTGGACGTCGCGCTGGCGGCGGCCCTGGAAGCGGCGGGGCTTCCGGCGGATGCACCGGTCGAGCGCGTCGTGTTCCCGGAGGCGCCCGGGCTTTGGCGGGAGGTGCTCTCGCTACTGGGCGCCCCGGTCGCCGGCAGCATCCGAGCGGCGACCGGCATCGATCAGCTCGCCCCCCTCCTGCGCCGGCTGCAGCCGCTGATCGCCGATCCGTCGACCCGCATGCTTCACATGCCGCCGATCGTGCTGGGGACATACCGATGACCGACAAGCCCAGAAGGCCGTCCGCCTCGCCCGTGTGCAGCGCGGACGAGGCACCGCGCGACTACATGCTTGCCCGCGCCCTCGCCCCAGCGGAACTCGACGGGCTCCTGACCGCGATCCTGCAGCTGGAACGGCACCTCGGCGACGGCGCCCGCCTCGCCCTCGTCGAACGCCATTTGACCGATCCGGCCGCCCGTCCGATCGAACCCGTCGGGGACGAAGCGGCGGCCGCCGCCCTTCTCCGGCGGCTTCTTCCCCTGGTCGCGGACGACGAGGTCCGGCGAGACCTGGAGACGCTGAGGCGCCTTTACGAATCGGCGTAGGCCGCCCCGATCAGGAATTCCGTGTTTCCTTCGGGCCCCTTGATCGGACTTTCGGTCAGCCCGATCACCCGCCAGCCCGGAAGACCGGCGACCCAGGCGGAGATCGTGTTGCAGACCTCCCGATGCAGCTCGGGATCGCGCACGACCCCGCCCTTCCCGACCCGCCCCTTGCCGACCTCGAACTGGGGCTTGATCAGGGCGACGAGATGGGCCCCCGGTGCGGCCAGCGCCAGGGCGGCCGGCAGGACCTTCGTCAGGCTGATGAAGCTTGCGTCGCAGACGATCAGCGATACGGGCTCCGGCACCAGCTCGGCCGTCAGATGGCGGGCATTGGTCCGTTCCAGGACGACCACGCGCGGATCCTGCCGAAGCTTCCAGGCCAGCTGCCCGTGTCCGACATCGACGGCATAGACCTTCTGGGCCTC
>JAJUFW010000448.1 GCA_029263555.1 Alphaproteobacteria bacterium | reverse complement strand
GCGTGGGGCGGTCGTGCGGCTCGCGCCGGGGGCCGCCCCCGCGCCCCAGCAGGATCGGGACAGAGGGATAGTTCGCCTTGCGGAACACGAAGCCGAGGACGCCGAAGAAGGTGGCGACCCAGACGTCGAACAGGCTGTAGTTCACGCTGTAGACGCCGTACAGCACGATGCCGGAGATGATGGGGAACAGGATCGCCACCGGCACGAAGACGATCGACGCCAGCAGGGGGATCATCGGGATCGTCAGCAGGATCAGCATCAGATTGCCGGTGTAGAAGGTGCCGATCACCGGCCAGACGAAATCGCCGTGCTCCTGGAACAGGAGCGGGCCGGGCTGGAGGCCCAGCATCAGCAGGCCGCCCAGCATGATCGCCGTCGTTCCCGATCCCGGGATGCCGAGCGTGAACAGGGGAATCATCGCGGCATAGGAGGCCGAGTTGTTCGCCGATTCGGGCGCGGCGATGCCCTGCACCGCGCCATTGCCGAATTCGTCGGGGGTCTTCGACATCTTCTTGGCGACGGAATAGGAGAAGATGGTCGAAGCGGTGGCGCCCGCGCCCGGAAGGACGCCGACGACGAAGCCGATCAGCGATCCCAACACCATCTCCTTCCACGACACGATCATGTCGCGGACCCGCGGCAGAAGGGACCGGAGGCTGTACGAGGCCCGCTGCGCCCCCCCGGTGCCGGAAACCTTCTCTCCGATCGAGGCGAAGACCTCGCCCAAGCCGTAGACGCCGATCGCGACGACGGAGAATTCGAGTCCCTCCATCAATTCGAAGGTGCCGAAATTGTAGCGCGGCGATCCGGAAACGAGATCGAGGCCGATGGTGCCGAGCCACAAACCGAGGCCGAGCGCGACGAATCCCTTCCAGGCGTCGTCGCCGCCGAGCGCCGTGGAGAACACCAGCGCCACGATCATCAGCGCGGTCATCTCGATCGGTCCGAACCGGATTGCGAATTCCGCGAAGGGCGCGGCGACCATCGTGAACAGCACGATCGCGAAAAGTCCGCCCACGAAGGAAGCGGCGACGCTCATGCCGAGAGCGCGCCCGGCCTCGCCGCGGCGTGCCAGGGGATATCCGTCAAGCGCGGTCATCATCGAGGCCGATTCGCCCGGAATTCCCAGAAGGATGGAGGTCACCGCACCACCATACATCGCGCCGTAATAGACGCCGGCCAGCCCCGCCATGGCGGTGGCCGGATCGAACCGGACCACCAGGGGCAGCAGGATGGCGACGGCGGCGGCAGGGCCGAGCGCCGGAAGGACGCCGATCAGAAGGCCGAGCACGACGCCGACCAGCGTTGCGATCAGCATCTCCGGTCCGAAGGCGACGGCAAGGCCGTTCAGCAGGAGGTCGAAAGTTTCCATCTGAAGATTAATCCGATTCCGGCATCCTCCGACCCGAAGGCCGAAGCCGCCTCAGGTCCGGCCGCTCAGTTGGCGAGAAGTCCGTCGGGCAGGGGAATGCCCAGGGCGTAGTCGAACAGCAGATAGGCGAAAAGCGTGAAGCCGACGGCCACGACGCAGTGGCACAGGATGATGCGCAGGCTTCGCGGCGGAAGGATCGCCGAGGCGACGCCGAAGACGTAGAGCGGCGTCAGCAGGATCATGCCGACCGTTTCGGCCAGCAGAAGGAAGATCACGGTGAAGAGGGTGATCAGCACGACCGGGACGGTTTCGGATCCCGTGATGCGTCCTTCCATCGCCCGCGACTTGCGGATGTGGCCGATCAGGACGCCCGCAGCGCCGATCAGGATCATCAGTCCGCTCAGCAGGGGAAAGAATCCCGGGCCCGTGATGGTCGGGCCGAGTATCCCGTACACCGCCGCGTGCCAGATCACGTAGATGCCCAGTGCCACGAGCAGCAGCGACACGAGGACGTCGAGCAGGCTGAGCTTCATGTCCTAAGACCTTGTCCGGAGAAGGACTCCCCGGGGCTCAAGCCCCGGGGAGCGGCAGGCGGAGCCTGGTTAGTTGATGGCACCCACCGACTTCAGGTAGGCCTCGTAGAGGTCGCTGATCTGGGGAACCCGCTGGGCGAACTCTTCCGGACCCCAATAGAGCGGGACCAGGTTGTTCCGCTCCACGTATTCGGTGCGCCACGCCTCGCTGTCGGCCACCTTCTTCAGCACGTCGCCCCAGAAGGCGACCGCGTCGGCCGGCGCGTCGGCCGGCATGACGAAGCCCCGATAGAGCATCAGCTGGATGTCGTAGCCGAGTTCCTCGAAGGTCGGGACGTCGGGCAGCGAGCTCAGCCGGGAGGTCGAGGTCACGGCGATCGGACGCACGCGCCCGGCCTCGATCTGGCCGATCACCTCGGAGGTGTTGCCGAACTGCAGGTCGATATGGCCGCCCAAGAGAGCGGTCGTGACCTCACCGTCGCCGTTGAACGGAACGGCGCGGACTTCGATGCCCAGAGCCTCGCCCAGCTGGGCTCCGAGGAACGCCGGATCCGTCACCGGGCCGGTGTTGCCGATGCGGACGCTGCCCTTGTTCTTGAGGTCGTCGAGCGATTGGACGTCGGAGTTCGCCTCGACGACGAGCACGAAGGGATCGCCGGCAACGACGCCGAGCGGCGTGAAGTCCTTATAGGTCGTGGGGGACTGGCCCATCAGCGGCGCCACGAAGAAGCTCGAGGCGATGGTGCCGATGTAGTAGGGATCGCCCTTGCGCTGCGCGACGTAGTTGTAGGCGATGGCGCCGCCGCCGCCGGGGCGGTTTTCGACCAGCAGGGGAACCGGCAGCAGCTCCTCCTTCTGGATCAGATTCGCCACCGTGCGGGCGAAGATGTCGCTGCCGCCGCCCGCCGAAGACTGGACGATGATGGTCACGTCCCGTTCCGGATAACCCTCCGCGCTCGCCGGCGTCGCAAGCGCCAGGAGCGAAAGGCCGACGACGGCCGATTTGAGAACACCACTGACACTGGTACCGAACATTCTACGTTCCTCCCTCGACAAGGTGCGGGCCCGATCCCTTGCGGGACCGGGACGCGCACGGGATGTATTGGATTCCGGAGCGGCCGGGTGACCTTACGAGGTCACCTTGAACTCCTTGATCAGGCCGTCCTTGGGCTCGAGGCCAAGACCCGGCTCCTGAGAAACCCGCAGCCAACCGTTCTCCGGCTGTGGGACTTCCTTGAAGATGGCGTTGTAGGCCATCCACTTGTGGAAGTGAT
>JAJUFW010000319.1 GCA_029263555.1 Alphaproteobacteria bacterium | reverse complement strand
TGCCGCTGGTCGAAGGGCAGGGCAATTTCGGCTCGATGGACGGCGACCCCCCGGCCGCCATGCGGTACACGGAGGCCCGTCTCGCCAAGTCCGGCGAGGCGATGCTCGACGACATCGACAAGGACACCGTCGACTTCGCGCCGAACTACGACGAAAGCACGCGCGAGCCGGTCGTCCTTCCGTCGCGCTTCCCGAACCTGCTGGTCAACGGCGCCGGCGGAATTGCCGTCGGCATGGCGACCAACATCCCGACCCATAATCTGGGCGAGGTGGTGGACGCGTGCCTCGCCACGATCGACAATCCGGCGATCTCGCTCGACGAGCTGATGGATCATGTGCCGGGCCCGGACTTCCCGACCGGCGGCGTCATCCTGGGACGGTCCGGCGTCCGGGCCGCCCTGCACACGGGACGCGGCAGCATCGTCATGCGCGGCAAGGCGACGATCGAGGAGGTCCGTAAGGACCGCATGGCGATCGTCGTCACGGAAGTTCCCTACCAGGTCAACAAGGCCCGGATGATTGAGCGCATTGCCGAGGTCGTCCAGGAGAAGACGATCGAAGGCATCTCGGACATCCGCGACGAAAGCGACCGGGATGGCGTGCGCGTGGTGATCGAGCTGAAGCGCGACGCGAATGCCGATGTCGTGCTCAACCAGCTCTACCGCTACACCCCGCTCCAGACCTCGTTCGGCGTGAACATGCTGGCGCTGAACGGCGGCCGGCCGGAGCTGATGAATCTGAAGCAGATCATCGAGGCCTTCCTCGAGTTCCGCGAGCAGGTCATCACCCGCCGCACGATCTTCGAGCTCGGCAAGGCGCGCGAGCGGGCCCACATCTTGCTGGGCCTCGGCGTCGCGGTTGCCAATATCGACGAGGTGATCGCGCTGATTCGGCGCGCCAGCGATCCCCAGGTCGCCCGCGAGCAGCTGATGGCCAGGGCCTGGCCTGCGCAGGACATCGGCCCGCTGATCCAGCTCGTGGACGAGCCGGACCGGCCGCTGCAGGAGGACGGGACCTATTTCCTCTCCGAAGCCCAGGCCCGTGCCATTCTGGACCTGAGGCTGCACCGGCTGACCGGGCTGGAACGCGAGAAGATCGGGGGCGACCTGCGCGAGGTCGTCGACCGGATCGCAGAATATCTGGAGATCCTGCGTTCCCGGGAGAAGCTGCTGGAGGTCCTCCGGGACGAGCTTCGGGAGATGAAGGAGCGCTTCGGCACCCCGCGCCGGACGGTCATCGAGGAGAACGAGTTCGAAGCCGACATCGAGGACCTGATCGCCCGTGAGGACATGGTGGTCACGGTCAGCCATGAAGGTTACATCAAGCGCGTTCCGCTTTCGACCTACCGGGCCCAACGGCGCGGCGGCAAGGGCCGTTCGGGGATGACGACGAAGGAGGAGGATTTCGTTTCCGACCTGTTCGTCGCCAATACCCACACGCCGATGCTGTTCTTCTCCTCCCGGGGCATCTGCTACAAGCTGAAGGTCTACAAGCTGCCCATCGGCACGCCGCAGAGCCGCGGAAAGGCGATCGTCAACCTGCTGCCGCTGGAGAAGGGCGAGTTCATCACCGCCGTGATGCCGCTGCCCGAGGACGAGAGCACCTGGGGCGATCTCAACGTCATGTTCGCGACGGCGTCCGGCAATGTCCGGCGCAACCGGCTCAGCGACTTCACGCAGATCAACCGTAACGGCAAGATCGCGATGAAGCTGGACGAAGGGGACAGCCTCATCTCCGTCCGGACATGCACGGAAGCCGACGACGTCCTTCTGGCGACCCATCTCGGCATGTGCATTCGCTTCCCCGTCACCGATGTCCGCATCTTCTCGGGACGGACCTCGACGGGCGTGCGGGGCATCCGGCTGAGCGAAGGGGATCGCGTGATCTCCATGTCGATCCTGCGCCACATGGATGCGACTGCGGACGAACGGCGGGCCTACCTAAAGCGCGCCAACGAGCTCCGGCAGGCCGAAGGGGTCGAGACCGACGGCGCGGACGAGGTGGCGCCTCAGGACATCGAACTCAGCCAGGAGCGTTACGACCAGTTGGCCGCCGAAGAGGAATTCATCCTGACGATCAGCGAGCAGGGCTTCGGCAAGCGCTCCTCCGCCTATGGCTACCGGCTCACCGGCCGCGGCGGGAAGGGCATCTGGGCCATGGAGATGGGCGACCGGAACAAGGCCGTCGCCGCCTGCTTCCCCGTCGCCCATGACGCCGAGATCATCCTGGTGACCGACGGCGGACAGCTCATGCGCTGCCCCGTCGACGACATCCGCATCGCCGCCCGCAAGACCCTGGGCGTCACCGTGTTCCGGGTCGCCAACGGGGAGAAAGTCGTCTCCGTGGCGGCGGTTTCGGAAAGCGACGAGGACGCTGCCGAGAACGACGGGACCGAGGCCGGCGAGCCTGCCGGCGCGGCCGCGGCCACGCCGGCCGAAGACATTTCGTCCACCGCCGGCGAAGACTGATCAGGGGGAGGGAGGTCCCATGGGGGGCGAGCGCGTCGGAGTTTATCCCGGGACCTTCGACCCGATCACCAACGGGCACATGGACATCGTCCAGCGTGCCAGCCGCCTGTGCGACCGCCTGATCGTGGCGGTCGCACGGAACGCGGGGAAGGGGCCCCTGTTCTCGACCGACGAGCGAGTCGAACTCGTCCGCACCGAGGTCGAGCCGTTGAACGCCAAGGGGGCACGGATCGAGGTTCGCGCGTTCGACAATCTGCTGATGCATTTCGCGGAAAGCGTCGGCGCTTCCGTGATCATTCGGGGACTCCGCGCCGTATCGGACTTCGAATACGAGTTTCAGATGGCCGGTATGAATGCCAAGATCAATCCCGGGATCGAGACGGTGTTTCTCATGGCCTCCGACCGCCATCAGTTCATCTCGTCGCGCTTCGTGAAGGAGATCGGGCGGCTGGGAGGCGACATCTCGCCCTTCGTGAGCAGCCAGGTCGCGCGCCATCTCACGCACCGTTTCGCGCGTGCCCAGGCGGACGAAAGCGCGGGCGACTGAACAAAATTCCGTGCCGGCGCTGTTGACCCGCCGGCACGGCCCGCATAAGTTCCACCCCGCTTCGGGCCCACGCCCGCCGCCTTGCGACGACCGCTTAGCTCAGCCGGTAGAGCAACTGACTTTTAATCAGTAGGTCCTGGGTTCGAGTCCCAGAGCGGTCACCAGCAAAATTAAGGACTTAATAGTACCAGAAGGTACTGTCCAACTTTTGAGGAGTTGGACTGTCCAAATCTGGCCAATTCTTGATTCCGTTTCCTTCCGGCTCCGCACTTCGTCGCCGAGCTTCCTGGCGAACGTCGCGCCGTCCATAGTCGACTCCGGCACCTGGCCACCCATGAAAAGCTCCGGGGGCCGTGGCCTGACAGATCCTGTCATGATCTGGCAGCAGCTCTGCTATCATACGGGCGTAATGCGCACCCAACGCCTGTTCGACCTCCTGCAGATGCTTCGCCGGTACCGGCGTCCCGTCAGCGCGGCCACGCTGGCCGGGGAGATGAGCGTTTCCGTGCGGACGGTCTATCGCGACATCGCCGCGCTCCAGGCAATGGGCGCCGAGATCGAGGGGGAGCCCGGGATCGGCTATGTGCTCAGGCCCGGTTTTCTGCTGCCGCCGCTGATGTTCTCGCCGACGGAACTCGACGCGCTTACCCTCGGACTGCGCTGGGCGATCCGCCGCACGGATCCGGATCTGTCCGCCGCAGCCCGCAACGCAATGGCAAAGCTCGGCGCGGTCCTGCCGGTCGACCTGCGGGACAAGATGGAGGACGAGGCGCTGATCGTCGGCTCGGGCCACGAGATGTCACAATCCGTGGATCTCGCCCTGTTGCGCGACGCGATTCGGCGCGAACGGAAGCTCGCCATCGACTATCGCGACGAGAAGGGCCGGACCTCGTCGCGGGTGGTGTGGCCGGTCACGCTTGCTTTCTTCGAGACGACGCGGCTGCTCGTCGCCTGGTGCGAACTGCGGCAGGATTTCCGCCACTTCCGTGCCGACCGGATAGTAGCGGCCGACCTGCTGGCCGACCGCCTTCCACGGCCGCGCAGGCTCCTGGTCCGGGACTGGCGGAAATCACTGCTGACAGAATCTGACAGGAGGTCGGGATACAACACACCCCGGCCGATCGGCCGCGCGACCAATGCAAGAGAGGAAAGCATGGCCAAGGATCTCGTGTTCTATACCAATCCCCAGTCCCGGGCGGTCGTAGTCCACTGGATGCTGGAGGAGGTGGGCTGCCCCTATCGGATCGAAGTGCTGGAGTTCGGTGCGCCGATGAAGTCGCCGGA
>JAJUFW010000699.1 GCA_029263555.1 Alphaproteobacteria bacterium | reverse complement strand
GCCGGCCGGACTCGTGGATGTCCTTCAGGTACTCGGCCTGCGTCTCGTTCACCTCGCCGAACATGCGCGCGGACAGCACTTCCGAGAAGCCGCTGATGGCGTTGAGCGGCGTGCGCAGCTCGTGGCTCATATTGGCAAGGAAGCGGCTCTTGGCCTGCGTCGCGTGAAAAGCCTCGTCGCGCGCCCGCGCCAGGTTCTCGACCAGCTCCTCGAGTTGGGCCTCGCGGCGCTTCAGCGTCGTGATGTCGGTGAATACGCCGACGATGCCGCCGTCCTGGGTCCGCTTCTCGCTGATCTTGATCCAGCGGCCGTCGCCGCGCTGCTGCTCCCGGGGGCCCCTGGGGGCGTAATGACGGTCCATCCGGTCCCTCACCCAGGCTTCCAGCTCGTCCTGGGACACCAGGATCAACCCGTCGCGGACCGCCGCCCGGATGATTTCCTCGAAGCGCACGCCGGGTTCGACCGCAACATTCACGCCGGCATACATTTCCCGGTAGCGCTCGTTGCAGATGACCAGGCGGTCATCGGCGTCATAGAGGGCGAAGCCTTCGGATACCGCCTCGACCGCTTCGGTGAGCCGGGCCTGGGCGCGATGCTGCTCGGCCTCGGCGCGGCGCCGTTCGGTTTCAAGGCGGTCGCGCTCCAGAAGGCTGTCCCGGAACAGGGCGAGGGTCCGGGCCATGGCGCCGATCTCGTCATGGCCGGGCGGGGGCACCTCCGCGTCCAGCCGGCCGCGGGTGATTTCGGACATGGCGCCGACAAGACGATGCAGCGGGCCCGTGATCGACCGCAGCACCATGACGGTCAGGACCGTGCCCACAAGCACCGCCGCCGCCGCGATCAGCAGCGCCTTGTGGGCGGCCCTGGTCGCGCTCTTGAGCGCTTCGTCGCGGCGCTCGGCCAGGTCGATGCGCAGCCGGTCGACCAGCCTCGCCAGTTCCTCGTCCACGGCCGCGATATGGGCGCGGCTTTGCGCCATCAGGGAATTGCCGACGACCCGCTGTTCCTGGGTATAGGCGTCGACCGCCTCGGCCGCCCGCGCCATCAGCGCCACGACCTCGTTCCGGATCATCGACACCGATTCCGGCGCATAGGGCTCCAGCTGGTCCAGCCGGCCCTCCAGGCGCTGCCGTGCCTCGGTCGCCTCGCGTTCGGCGCGAATGAGCAGGCTGACGGCCAGGTCGGTCAGCCAGTATTTCAGGTCCCCGAATTCCTTGCTGGCGTCATTGGCCGTCGTCAGCACCTCGATGAAGTGGGCTTCGTCGGCCATGAGATCGGCGCTGTGCGAGAGTTCGCGGCTGAGATAGAGATTGGAGCCGAGCAGGATCGCGATCAGCGCCGCGGTCAGGAGGATGAGGCGCGCCCGGATCGAAATGCGGCCGAGCCCCAGGCCTCCGGGCCGAAGCGTCTCGGCAACCGGCGGACCCCTCTGATCCAGGGCGACCGCGCCGCCCCCGGGCTCAGCGGAAAAGCGTGATGCTGATCGCGCCACCAAGATCGCCCAACTTTCCTCCTTCCTTGGGATAGCCGGTGATATCCATTTCGCCCGAGGGCTCGCCGTGACAGCTGAGGCAGCCTTCGCTGTAGTATTCCGGGACGATCACGCGATAGGCGCGGCGGCCGTTCCGCTCCGTCCATTCGGCGAAGGGCTGGCCCTCGGGCCATTCGGACGAGAGCAGCCGCGTCTCGATCACCGCCGTCTCCCAGT
>JAJUFW010000408.1 GCA_029263555.1 Alphaproteobacteria bacterium | reverse complement strand
GTCGAAGCCGGTCCCGGACCGGCGCAGCCGGTCGAAGGCCGCCTTCAGCGCCGTCGCGTCGGCGGCCTCCAGCATCACCGCGATGTCGTCGAAGCTTTCGACCGGTCCGGTTGCCAGGCCTGCCGGCAGGGTCCCGGGACCGGCGGAAAGGGTGCCGGCGGAATCCCAGGCGTACCATGTTCCGGGCGCGGCGGCGGCGAGCGCCGTGAGGCGCACTGCCTCGGCCCGATCGTGCTCCATCCGACGGCGGAGACGGAGAAAGCCGAGCCCGAGCGCTGCGGCGGCGAGCGCCGCTGCCAGAAGCAGCCCGGGGAACGGGAGAAACGCGCCGGGCGCGCCCTCCGCGCCCTGCGCTTCGGCACAGGCGGGAAGCAGCGCGCACAGCGCGCCCGTACCCAGGAGCACGGATCGGGCCCAGAGCCTGGTCGGACAGTCTGAGGTCAGGAACACACCCACGCGCGAGACTGTACGTGAACCCTCTGAGACGAAACAAGCTGGCAGTGCCCGCCTGTCGTACCGGACCTGGACGGGGTCCGGCCCCGGCCTCCCGAACCGCTCAGTACCGGTAGTAGTCGGGCTTGTACGGCCCCTCGACCGTCACCCCGATATACTCCGCCTGCTTCGGCGTCAGCTCCGTCAGGCGAACGCCCAGCTTCTTCAGATGCAGCCGCGCCACCTTCTCGTCCAGGTGCTTCGGCAGCACATAGACCTTGTTCTCGTAGCGGGCGTGGTTCTGCCAGAGCTCGATCTGCGCCAGCACCTGGTTGGTGAAGGACGCGCTCATGACGAAGCTGGGATGCCCGGTGGCGCAGCCCAGATTGACCAGCCGGCCCTTGGCCAGGACGATCAGGCGCTTGCCGTCGGGGAAGACGACCTCGTCGACCTGGGGCTTGACCTCTTCCCATTGATAGTTGCGCAGCGCGTCGATCTGGATCTCGCTGTCGAAGTGGCCGATGTTGCAGACGATGGCCCGGTCCTTCATCTGCCGCATGTGGTCCAGCGTGATCACGTCGACATTGCCCGTCGCCGTGACGAAGATGTCGCCGACCGGGGCCGCGTCGTCCATGGTGACGACCTCGTAGCCCTCCATGGCCGCCTGCAGCGCGCAGATCGGATCGATCTCGGTGACCATCACGCGCGCGCCCTGGCTGCGCAGGGATTCGGCCGAACCCTTGCCGACATCGCCATATCCGCAGACCACCGCGACCTTGCCGGCCATCATCACGTCGGTCGCGCGCTTGATGCCGTCGACCAGGCTTTCGCGACAGCCGTAGAGATTGTCGAACTTGGACTTGGTGACGCTGTCGTTGACGTTGATGGCCGGCACCTTGAGCGTGCCCTTCTTGGCCATCTCGTAAAGCCGGTGCACGCCGGTCGTGGTCTCTTCCGACAGCCCCTTCACGTCGTTCAGAAGCTCCGGGTACTTGTCGTGCATGATCTGGGTCAGGTCGCCGCCGTCATCCAGGATCATGTTCGGGCGCCAGCCGTTCGGCCCGATGATGGTCTGCTCGATGCACCACCAGAACTCGTCCTCCGTCATGCCCTTCCAGGCGAAGACCGGAATGCCAGCGGCGGCGATCGCCGCCGCCGCCTGGTCCTGGGTCGAGAAGATGTTGCAGGAGGACCAGCGGACCTCGGCGCCCAGCGCGGTCAGCGTCTCGATCAGGACCGCGGTCTGGATGGTCATGTGCAGGCAGCCGGCGATCCGCGCGCCCTTCAGGGGCTTCGTCGCGCCATATTCCTCGCGCAACGCCATGAGCCCCGGCATCTCGGTCTCGGCGATCGCGATCTCCTTCCGGCCCCAGCCGGCAAGGGAGATGTCCTTGACCTTGTAATCGGTGAACCCGCTGGCGTCCGGCATGGTGGCTCCTGCTTTCCTCGAAATAGGCAAGGGAATGGGATGGGCGTTCGGGTCCGCCCGGAACGTTGCCTCAACCTCTATCAGTTGGGACAGATCCATACAAGCATAAAGATATCTTTATGTTTGCTTCCGGGCCGGCGGCGGCTAGGGCGCGAACGCAATAATTTGTTACGAAAACGGAATATTAGATCATATTAACCAAATCTTTTCCCTTTCCGCCGACCCTGCGGTCGACCCGGCCTGGCGAGGCCGGTCTCCGGAAAAGGGAAGGGAATGCGCCGGACAACCGTCAATGCCCTGGTTGCGGCTATCGTGGCGTTCCTGGCGGCTGGCGGTGCGGTTGCCGGGGAACAGAGGCCGCGCTACGACGTCGCCGCCACGGTTGGCGCGGATCAGGTCGCAAGCCTGCATGACCTGTCGGCCGGCCGGATGGCCCGCCTCCGGTCGCAGCGGCCGGAAGCCGCCCGTCTGCCGGCGAGCAACATGGGCGGTCCCAGCGGCAGCACGCTGACCGCCGCCAGCTTCACGGACATGGTGGCCAGTGCCCGCGACATTCCGCTCTTCACCAGCGGCATCGGCGATCTGGGCCTCTGGACCCGCGGTTTCGGGCGCAGGACCGACGTGGGAACCGATGCCGGCGGGCTCGGCTTTGCGCAGCGCTTCCTCGGCGGAAGTGCCGGCATCGACATGACCATCGGCGAAAACTGGGTCGTCGGCGGCGCCGTCGCCGCCTCGACCGGAGAAGTGAAGTGGTGGGAGGGCGGGGGCTCCGGCAACAGCCTCGGCAGCGCCGGCACCTTCTATGCCAGCTATCTCCAGCCGAACTTCTTCCTGGACCTCTCGCTGGGCGGAGGCTGGACCGAGACGCGGTCCTCGCTGGGCCCGGATTCCGAGTTCGCCCGCAACGACCTGACGATCGGCACCCGGGTGAACATGGGTCTGGACCTCGACTGGGCCGGATTCAACGTGAAGCCGACGGTCAGCGCCGATTTCCTGAACGTCGGCGACCTGTCCGGCGGCCTCGACGTCCTCGGCGCGATCTCGGACAGTCCGCGCCTGCGCCGGCTCGACGCTCGGATCGGCGTCGACGTCAGCCGCCGCTTCGACATCGGGGAAATTCCGTTCGAGGCCACGGGCACCATGGTCTGGCACCGGACCCTTACCATGGACGAGACGACCGAGGGCGACGTCGTTCCGATCAGCGCCGTCAGCATCGACGGGGAAAGCCTGCACCATAGCCTTCGGCTGTCGCTGGAGCTGAGCGAGCGCTGGGACGCCTTCGCGGGCTATGTGGGCGACTACGCCGGCGACGCCGACCGTCACGCCCTGTCCTGGGGACTGCGCCGGACCTTCTGACCGGCCGTCCCCGGAACGTTCAGCCCGCCTCGTTGAAGTCGTCCAGCAGCGCCGCGATCCGCCCCGGATCGCTCTGGTCCAGGATCATTCGCGCGCGGCGGCAGGCGGCCACCGAATCCATCGTCCGGATTCGGCGCTTGACGGTCAGAATCTTCGACGGCGCCATGGACAGATCGCGGATGCCGAGCCCCGTCAGCAATGCGGCGTAGCGCGGTTCGCCGCCCATCTCGCCGCAGACGCTGATCGGAATCCGGGCCCGCAGCGCGGCATCGGCGGCGAACTGGATCAGGCGCAGGACCGCCGGATGCAGCGGGTCGTAGAGATGGGCGACCGACTCGTCG
>JAJUFW010000348.1 GCA_029263555.1 Alphaproteobacteria bacterium | reverse complement strand
GCGCCTCGGGCGGCGTCGGCTCCGGCCTCGTGCAGCTCTGCCGGGCTAGGGGCGCGATCCCCTATGCCGTGGTCGGGCCGGGCAAGGAGCAGGCCGTGCTCGACATCGGGGCGGAGGCGGTGATCACCCGCGGCACCGGGGATCTGGTGGCCGCGGTCGCAGACGCGACGGGCGGCAAGCCGATTGACGTCGTTGCCGACCTGGTGGCGGGGCCGATGTTCAACGATCTCCTGCGGATTCTCCGGCCCGAGGGTCGCTACACGACCGCCGGCGCCATCGCCGGCCCGGTCGTGCAGCTCGATCTCAGGACGATGTATCTCAAGCACCTGGAGCTGCACGGCTCGTCCCAGGGCACCAGGGGCGCGTTCCGCCGGCTCGTCCGATACATCGAGCAGGGCAAGATCAAGCCGCTGCTTGCCGGGACCTACCGTCTGTCGGACTTCCACAAGGCCCAGTCGGACTTCATGGCGAAGAGCTTCGTCGGCAAGCTGGTCGTCGTTCCCGACGCGAAGTGGGAGACCGCGATGCAGCCGGGGAAGATTGGCTGAGCCCTTTTCGCCTTGGGCCGAGCGCTGAATGGGCCGATCGGTCTCCGATTCAGCGCACCAATCCAAAGGACTGGGCGGCACAGGCGGTCGCCCCCGGACGGGCGACCGCCCGGGGGCTCATGCGACCCGGACCGTCGCCAGGAACGTCTCGACCTCGCGCCGCAGGACCTCCGCCTGACGTCCCAGCTCGCCCGCGGCGTCCAGGACATGCTCCGCCGCCGTGCCGGTTTCGCCGGCCGCGCGGTTGACCTCGGCGATGGTCGCCGAGACCTGGCGGGTACCGGCCGCCGCCTGGCTCACATTGCCGGCGATCTCCCGCGTGGCGGCTCCCTGCTCCTCGATCGCGGCGGCGATCGAGGCAACGATCCCGTTCATGGTCTCGATCGTCCGGCTGATGGAGTCCATCGCCTTCGCCGACCCCTCCGTCGCGTTCCGGATCTCCTCGACCTTGGCGGCAATGTCCTCGGTCGCCCTGGTGGTCTGGGTGGCCAGGTTCTTGACCTCGGATGCGACGACCGCGAACCCCTTGCCCGCCTCGCCGGCCCGGGCGGCCTCGATCGTCGCGTTGAGCGCCAGGAGATTGGTCTGCTCCGCAATCGCGGTGATCAGGCCGACGACCTCCCCGATCTGCTGGGCAGCGACGGAAAGGCTGGCCATCAATGCGTTCGTCCGGCCGGCTTCCTCGACTGCGGACGCCGCGATCTCCGTCGATTGCTGAACCTGCCGACTGATCTCCGTGATCGAACTGGAGAGTTCCTCGGTCGCGGCGGCGACGGTGTTCGCATTGTTCGAGGCCTGGTCGGCGGCCGAGGCGACCGACATCGCCTGTTCCTTCGTCCTGTCCGCAGTGGCGGTCAGCGTTCGCGCCGAATGCTGCATTTCCTCGGCGGCCTGCGAGACGGCGGTGACGACAGCGCCGACACTTCCCTCGAAGCGATCCGCCATCGTCTCCAGGGCCTGCCGCCGTTCGAGTTCCGCCCGCTCCTCCGCGAGCTTCGCCGCCTCCTCCATTTGGCGGGTGCGGACCAGGTTTTCCTTGAAGACCTGCACCGCCTCGGCCATTCGCCCGATCTCGTCCCGGCGCCCCCTCGCCGGGATGTCGACCGTCTCGTCGCCTTCCGCCAGCCGCCCCATGGCGGCCGTCATGGCGACGACCGGCCGGGTGATGGCGCGATTGATGAGCCAGGCGACCAGAAGCCCGCCCGCCAGCGCCAGGGCGGATAGCGTCAGGATCAGACTTCTCACCTGCAGTCCGTCGGCAAGGGCTGCCTCCTCCGACAGCCGCTGCTGCATGGTCGCATCGTCCCGAATCCAGGAGGAAAGGGCCGCGATCATCGGCCCGACCTGGGTAAAGGAACCACTCACGACGCCATCCATTTCGACGATCGTGTCCGCAAGTTCCTGGAACCCGGCCTCATAGGCGTCGAGAAGATCCTGCGCCCGGGAAAGCCTTTCCTCATTGCCCGCCGCGGTGGAAACGGTGCGGAGCGTCTGGAGTCCCTGGCGCGTTTCCAGCAATACATCCTGTACTTCCTGCCGGTCCGCATCCGCATGCCCTTCGACGAACCGGGCGGCGACCGTGCGCGCGACCAGGAAGTTGCCGTTGAGCGAAGCCGCCACCTTCAGGGAGTCGAAATTCCGTTCTCCCGCCTCGGCGTCCCTGATGCTGGTGATCAGCTCCCGAAGCTCTGCCCCGGTCTCGTTGAGGATGGTCCGGACCAGGTCGTCCCGCTGCTGTCGCAGCGACACCAGCCGTTCGAACGCCGCACCGTAGTCCGCCTGGAGAGTCAGGATCTCGTCCACCGCCTGCACGCCGGCTTCGGTCGTCATCAGCTGCCGGATCTCCGCAAGATGCTGGCGCACTTCATCCTGCCGTGCATTGAACGAGCCGACATCCTCCATCTCGCCGAGCGAGAGATACCGGCTTGCGGCAAGCTGGGCCTGCAGAAGCGCCGTGTCGGCAGCGAAGCTCGATGCGGCGATCCTGGACTGTCCGGCATAAGCCAGCAGGCCGGACTGCGCCCGTTCGCTGCTTGTCCAGGCCAGCCCGGCCATGGCGGCGATCAGCACCAGCATGCAGCCGAACCCGGCGAAGATCTTCGTTCGGACTTCGAGATTCGCAAAAAATCCAGCACGGCTGGCCGAAGACATTATCCGGGCCATGAAACCTTCCTCCCGCCGAGCATTTTGTTCAAATCCTCTCCTTTGTAACATAACATCTCCGTAAAGCATTATTCCAATCAGCGCGGCTGCCGTGCCGCAGCCGCCGAGGCGAACAGCCGCACCCCGTCAGGGGCGCCGCTGTTGCCCGGCGGAATCAGCACTTCGCGACGAGAGGGTGCAGGATGCCTTCCCGTCCCGCAGGCCTGCGCAGGTCCCGGGACGCCGGCCTTCAGGCCGACCGGACCCGCGTCAGGAACATGTCGACCTGGCTGCGCAGCAGCTCGGCCTGTCGGGCGAGTTCGCCCGCCGCCCCCAACACCTGGGTGGCGGCCGACCCCGTTTCGCCCGCGGCCTGGGTGACGCCGGTAATGTTCGCGGTCACCTCCTGGGTACCGGCCGCTGCCTGCTGGACGTTCCGCGCGATCTCCTCGGTCGCCGCGCCCTGCTCCTCGACAGCGGCGGCTATACCGGACGCAATCTCGTTGATGTTGTTGATCGTCCTGCCGACGCCCTTGATCGCTTCGACGGCCCCCTTTGTTGCCGTCTGGATGGCGCCGACCTGCTGTGCGATCTCGTCGGTCGCCTTCGCCGTCTGGTTGGCCAGTTGCTTGACCTCCGACGCTACGACGGCAAAGCCCTTGCCGGCCTCGCCGGCGCGGGCCGCCTCGATCGTGGCATTGAGCGCCAGGAGGTTCGTCTGGCTGGCGATGTCGTTGATCAAGCCTACCACGTCACCGATGCGCTGCGCCGTCTCGGCCAGGCCCTGGATCATGCCATCGGTCCGCTGGGCCTCCTCTACGGCATGATTGGCGATGTGGGACGCTTCCGTCACCTGACGGCCGATTTCTGCGATCGAGCTCGAAAGCTCCTCGCCCGCCGCTGCGACCGTATGAACGTTCGACGATGCCTGCTCGGACGCTGCGGCCACCGCCGTCGCCTGACGCGTGGTCTGCTCAGCAGTCGCACTCAGTGCCTGGGCCGAGGTGTGCATCTCGCTTGCCGACGAGGAAAGGGCCTCGACGATGCTGGCTGCGGCCCGCTCGAACTCCGCGATCGCCGCCGCCATTTCCTCGGCCCGCCGCAGCTTCGCCTCGTTCTCGGCCGCCTGCTCGGCACGCATGCGCTCGGCCTCGATCATGTTTTCCTTGAAGACCTGGACGGCACCGGCCATGTCGCCGATCTCGTCGCCGCGCTCCCGGCCCGGGATCTCGACATTCATGTCGTTGGCCGCAAGGCGCCGCATGGCGTCCGTCATGCCGGTAACCGGCCGGACGATGCCGCGCGCGATCAGCCAAGCGCACAGGACGCCGAGGACCACCGCCACGATCGAGACGACGATACCGATCGTCTGTGCGGCGGCCGACACCTCGCTGGCTCTCGCTTCGAT
>JAJUFW010000104.1 GCA_029263555.1 Alphaproteobacteria bacterium | reverse complement strand
GTCGATCGAGCTGGCGAAGCAGGGGGGCGGGCTTGCCCTCGACAGCGCGAATCTCTGCCTGCCCGAGCTGAAGAAAGGGGAGCTCGTCCCGTTCTCGACCAGCTTCGCCGTCATCGATTTTCCGGCCTATTGGCTGGTCTGCCCGCCGCAGCACTTCAACCGGCGCATCGTCGTGCGCTTCTCCGACTGGCTGACCAAGGCGGCGGAAGAGCACATGCGCGAGGCGCGCGCCCTTCTCGAGGGCTTCGGCTGCACCTTCAGGGCCGAAACCGGCCCGGACCTGATCGACTGGCAGGCTTCGCCCCACCGACCGAAGACCGAGGAGTGAACCGAATGGCCGACGATCCATCCGTCAAGCCGACGAAGAAGGCCGCCCGGCCGCGGGCCCGCAAGGCCGGGGACGATGCCGGGCAGACCGTCCTCCTCTCGGGCGGCAATCCTCAGATCCCGAAGGGCGAGGGCGACGGCCCCGTCCAGGCCTATATCGCGGCCATGCCCGGCTGGAAAAGCGATGTCGGGCGCCGGCTCGACGCGATCATTGAGCGCACCGTCCCCGGCGTGCGCAAGGCGGTCAAATGGAATTCGCCCCTCTACGGGGCCGAAGGCGAGGGATGGTTCCTCAGCTTTCATTGCTTCGCGAAATACATCAAGGTGGCCTTCTTCCGCGGCACGTCGCTCAGTCCCGTTCCGCCCGGCACGTCCAAGCAGAAGGAGGTCCGCTACCTCGACATCTACGAGGGGCAGCTGGACGAAGCCCGGTTCGCCGACTGGGTGAGGCAGGCCAGCCTGTTGCCCGGCGAGAAGATGTGACGGCCCGGGATCAGGCCAGGGACGAACCCATGACGAAGGCGGCACATTCATGACGGAGAGGACGAGCGCGTCGTCGGAAGGACGAGAGGAATCGCCCGCCTCCCAACTGATCGATGCGAGGATCCGGGAGCTCGGCGACTGGCGGGGCGAGACGCTGGCCCTGATCCGGGCTCTCGTCCGGGAGGCCGACCCGCAGGTGGTCGAGGAATGGAAATGGCGGGGCGTTCCGGTATGGTCGCATGCTGGGATCATCTGCACCGGCGAGACCTACAGGAACGTCGTGAAGATGACCTTCGCCAAGGGCGCCTCGCTGGAGGATCCGTCCGGCCTGTTCAACGCCAGCCTAGAAGGCAATACCAGGCGCGCGATCGACTTCCGCGAGGGCGACAGGATCGACGAAGACGCGCTGAAGGCCCTCATCCGCGCTGCCGTGGCGCTGAACCTGTCGGCGAAGGAGTCGAAAGCCGCCGCGCGCCCCC
The DNA here is from genome assembly GCA_029263555.1 of Alphaproteobacteria bacterium. Taxonomy (GTDB): domain Bacteria; phylum Pseudomonadota; class Alphaproteobacteria; order DSM-16000; family Inquilinaceae; genus JAJUFW01. The sequence goes on along the minus strand of JAJUFW010000104.1, from coordinate 6,949 downwards.
GGAAAGCCCGGAGAACCGCCTGAGGCCCCGGCCGGCCGACGGAAGGCCGGCCGGTCCCGCGATCCCTAATAGATCGTCAGCGCCGGAACATAGGAAATCAGGAAAAGAACCACGAGCGCGACGAGATAGAAGGGCGCCAGCGCCTTCACGGTCTGGCCGATGCCGACCCGCGCGATCGCCGTTGCGATGAAGAGGGTCGTGCCCACGGGCGGCGTGTAGAGGCCGATCGAAAGATTGACTACCATCATCAGGCCGAGCTGGACCGGATCGAATCCGATCGCCTTGCCGATGACGACGAACAGGGGTCCGAGCAGCAGCACCGCCGCCGGCAGGTCGAGGAAGGCGCCGACGACCAGCATGACCACATTCAGCACCAGGATGATCATCCAAGGCTCGCCGAAGGCCGCCGTCATCCAGAGCGTGAGCTCCTGCGGGACCCGACCCGCGGTCAGAAGCCACTGGATCGTCGACGAGCCCATGATGATGAACATGACCGCCCCGGTCATCATCACGGTCTCGACGCAGGCCGCCCAGACGCCGCGCCAGGTCAGGTCGCGATAGACGAGGCCGCTGACCACAAGGGCGTAGGCGACGGCCATGACGCTGACCTCGGTCGGCGTCGCGATCCCGAAGCGCAGCGTGCCGATCACGAAGACCGGCATCAGCAGGGCCGGAATGGCGGCGAATATCTGGCTTCTGAAGGCGCGGAAGCCGCCCTCCAGCGGCGAGCGCGGGAGATTGCGACGGTGCGCCACCCACCAGACCGCGATCGACATCCCGCCCGCCAGCATGACGCCGGGCAGGATGCCGGCGACGAACAGATCCACGATCGAGACATTCGACACGAGACCGTAGAGGATCAGCGGGATCGAGGGCGGGATCAGCACCGACACGGTGGAGGAGGCAGCGGTGATGGCGGCCGCGAACCCGCCCGGATAGCCCTGCTTCTGCTGCACCGGGATCAGAGCGTTGCCGAGTGCCGAGGCGTCGGCGACCGCCGAGCCGGAGACGCCGCCGAAGATGACCGACCCGATGATCGACACCTGGCCGAGGCCGCCCTTGAGGCGGCCGACCAGAAGGCGGGCGATGTTGACGAGGTAGACGCCGAACTTGCCCGACATCATGAGGCTGCCCGCCAGGATGAAGAACGGGATCGCCAGCATCGGAAAGCTCTGGGTCGGCGTATAGAGGCGCTGCGCGATGACGGCCATCGGCTTGCCGTCGAGCCACAGCGCGGCCGCGACGCCGCCGAGCATCGCATGGGCGACGGGCACCGCGATGGCGAGCAGCAGGAAGAATCCCCAGATCATGATCGGTGTCATGTCCCGGTTCCTTTCAGCTCAGGCTCGAACGGGCCGGGTCGTCCTCGCCGGTGCTCCGGCCGGAGAGCAGGATCAGAATGTCGGCGATGGCGATGAGCGCCATCCCGGCGAAGGCGTAGACCAGGCTCGCATAGCCCCAGATCTGCTTGATCCCCAGCGTCGAAAGATTCTGGAACTGGGCGGCCCGAAGGATCGGCTGGCTGGACCACAGGACGCTGATGCAGATCGCCAGCACGACGACGTCGACCACGATCATGAGGCCGAGACGGGCCCGGTGACCGAGGAGATCGGGAAGCAGGGTGACGGCGATGTTCCGGCCCCGGGCAGCGGCGATGACGATGCCGGCGCCGACCAGCCAGGGAAGCAGCAGCGCGTGGATCTCGTACGCCCAGGCGATGCCCGTGCCGAAGGCGTAGCGCAGCACCACGTTGAGGAGCAGCGCCGCGAACATGAAGGCGAGGCACAGAACGCCGACGCAGCGTCCGCTCCAATCGAGAAGAATGACCAGCCCGACGACGGCGTGGAGCAAGGGGCGGTCGCGCCCCTTGCCCGCTTTGTCCCGGGAGGCTGGGCTCCCGGCCGCCATCATTCGCTTGCGGCCGCCCGAAGGGCTTCGACCAGCTCGGGGAACTCGGCCGAATACTTGTCGTAGATCGACGCCGTCGCCTCGACATAGGCCTGATGGTCGGCTTCGGCGAAGGTCACGCCTTCGGCTTCCATCGTGGCGCGCAGGCTGTTGTTCGCCTCGAGCGACATGTCCCGCTGAAGCTTGCCCGCCTCGGCGGTGGCCTGCAAGGCGCAGCTCTGCGTCGCTTCGTCGAGCCCCGACCACCAGGCCAGTCCGGCGACGACCGGCGTACTTTCGTACTTGTGGCCGGTCAGCGTGATGAAGGGCGTGATTTCGTGGATCTTCGACGTGTAGGTATTGGTCAGCGGATTCTCCTGGCCGTCGAACACGCCGGACTGGAGCGCGCTCGGCAGCTCCGAGAAGGCGAGCGGGGCCGGGGCGGCGTCGAGCGCGTCGAAGATGTCGACGGTCATCTGGTCCGGCGGAGTGCGGATCTTCATGCCCGCGATGTCAGACGGCGAGGGAACCAGCTTGGAGACGTGGCTGACATGCCGGATGCCGTTGTCCCAGAACCCGAGGACCTTCAGCCCCGCCTGCTGAGCGCGTTCGTCCAGCATGGCGCCGACCTCTCCGTCGAGCACCGCCCAGGCCTTCGTCTGGTCCTCGAACAGGAAGGGCAGCCCGATCAGGCCGATTTCCGGCACCATCTGCGACATGGCGCCCTGGCTGTTGGCCGTGACCTGGATGACGCCCGCGGCCGCAGAGGCCAGCATCTCCACATCGTCGCCCATCGTGGCCGAGGGCGCGACATTGACGCTCTGCGCGCCGCCGGTGCATTCGGCGAACAGCTCCGCCCATTTCTCGGCGGCGACATAGCGCGGATTGCCCGGATTTTCCCCGTGCGCGAAGATGATTTCCTGGGCGTGGGCACCGCCCGCGATCATCGTCGTGGCCAGAAGGGCCATCAGCCTGTATCCCATGGTTTCCTCCTCGTTGGCTGGTCTTATAGTTGTTTTAGGCGCGCCGCCGCCCGTTCTTCAGGCAATCCTGCCCGTTCAGTGAATGAGCGAGCCTCCATTCACATCGACCTCCGTCCCGGTGCAATAGGCCGACAGGTCCGAGGCAAGGAACAGGGCGCAGCCGGCAACGTCCGAGGCTTCGCCGGCGCGACCCATCGGAATGCCGTCCAGGATCGTCTTCTTCATTTCGGGCGTCAGCCGGCCGGCCGTGATGTCGGTGGCGATAAAGCCCGGGCAGATCGCGTTGACGCGCACATTGTCGGGCGCCAGTTCGCGGGCCATCGCTTTCGTGAGCCCGAGAATGCCGGCCTTCGCCGCGGAATAGTGCGGCCCGCCGAAGATGCCGCCGCCCCGCTGCGCGGAGACCGAGCTCAGATTGACGATGCTGCCAGATTTCCGCGCGCGCATGCCGGGGATGACCGCCTGGCTCATGTAAAGCGTGCCGCGCAGATTGACGTCGAGGACGGCGTCGTAATCCTCAGGCGTGATCTCCATGATCTTGAGCGGCTGGGTGATGCCGGCATTGTTGACCAGCACGTCGATCCGGCCCCAGCATCCCTCGAGTTCGGTGACCGCGGCCGCGCAGGCGTTCCTGTCGGTCACGTCGCACGCGAGGCCGAGATGCCGGGCCCCCAGATCGGCCGCCGCGGCCCCGGCCGCGCCCGCGTCCAGGTCAAGGATGGCGACGGTCGCCCCATGTTCGGCGAAAAGCCTCGCCGTCGCCTTGCCCAGCCCCCGCGGCGACGCCGCGCCGGTCACGATCGCAAATCTTCCGTCCAATAGGCCCATCAGCCTGTTTCCTCCCAAGATGACCGGTCCCGGCTCTCGTCGGCGGAGCCGGACGTCGCCCTAGAGCCATCCCCTGATCTGCTCGGCGACCTTTGCGACCGAAATCCCGTACATGTCGTGCAGCGTCGGCAGGGCGCCGGCCTCCAGGAACTCGTCCGGAAGGCCGATCATGCGGAAGCTCGGCGTCACCCCGGCCCGCAGAAGCGTTCCGGCGACGGCCTCGCCGAGGCCGCCGACGACCGTGTGGTTTTCCGCCGTCACGACGAGCCGGCCGCCGGCGCGGGCTTCGGCCAGGATGGTTTCCGTGTCCAGGGGCTTGATCGTCGGCGTGTGCAGGACCGCGACGTCGATCCCGTCCTTCGCCAGAAGCTCGGCCGCGTCGAGCGCCCGCATCGTCATGAAGCCCGACGAGATGACCAGGACGTCCTTCCCGTCCCGGATCCGTTGCGCCTTGCCCAGCTGGAAGCGGTAGTCCGGCCGGTGGCGCGTCAGGACGGAAGGCACCTTGCCGCGCAGCAGCCTGGAATAGACGGGACCCGGATGGGCCGCGATCGCCGGCACCATCTGCGCGATGTCGACGGCATCGCAGGGGTCGACGATCGTCATGTTCGGCAGCCCCCGGAAGATTGCGAGGTCCTCCGTGGCCTGATGGCTCGGTCCGTAGCCCGTCGTCAGGCCCGGCAGCGCGCAGACGATCTTCACCGGCAGGTTCTCTTCCGCGATCGCCATCGCGATGAAGTCGTAGGCCCGGCGCGAGGCGAAGACGGCGTAGGTCGTCGCGAAGGGGATGAACCCTTCGCGCGCCAGGCCGGCCGCGGCGGACATGAGCAGCTGTTCGGCCATGCCCATCTGGTAGAACCGGTCCGGCAGCGCCTCCGCGAAGACATGCAGGTCGGTGTATTTGGCAAGATCCGCCGTCAGGCCGAGGATGCGATCGTCCCGTCGCGCCAGGTCGACCAGCGCATGGCCGAAGGGCGCCGCGACGGTGTCGTAGCCCTCGGCCGCCAGGGACGCGATCATCGCCGAGGTCGTCAGCCGCTGGCCGTCCTTCCGGGGCACGGGCCGCGGCTCGTATTTGCGGGCCATCGAGGCGAGGGTCATTGCGGCCTCCCTTCGTCCAGAACCGCCAGCGCCTTGCTCCATTCGTCGGGCTCGACGCGCACGAAATGCGTGATCTCGCGGGTTTCCAGGAAGGGCACACCCTTGCACATCCTGGTATCGAAGATGATGACGCGAGGCCTGGCCTCGGCGAGCGCGCGGGCAGCGTCGAAGGCCCCGACCACGGCGTCCAGGTCGTTGCCGTCCACGCGCTGGCAATGCCAGCCGAAGGCCTCCCATTTCGCTTCGAGAGGTTCGGAGCAGAGCATCTCGGTCGACCGGCCGTCGGCCTGCTGGTTGTTGAAGTCGACGAGGCAGATCAGATTGTCGAGCCTGTGATGGGCGGCCGACATCGCCGCCTCCCAGGTCGAGCCTTCGCCGAGTTCGCCATCCGACATCAGGTTATAGACGAAGGCCGGGCTCCTCTTGCGCTTCAGGCCGAGCGCCATGCCGACCGCAATCCCGAGCCCCTGTCCGAGCGAGCCGCCGGTGATTTCCATGCCAGGCGTATAGGACGCCATCCCCGACATCGGCATCCGGCTGTCGTCCATGCCGTAGGTCTCGAGCTCCTCCTCGGGCAGGATGCCCGCTTCCATCAGCACGGCGTAGAGCGCGATGGCGTAGTGACCGATCGAGAGCAGGAACCGGTCGCGCCCCTCCCATTCGGGGTCGTGGGGGCGGTAGTTGAGGGCATGGAAATAGGAGGCGGCAAGAACGTCCGCGACGCCGAGGGCCTGGCCGATATATCCCTGCCCCTGAACCTCGGCCATGAGCAGCGCCTTGCGCCTTATGTTCCAGGCACGCTGTTCCAAGGAGACATTGGATGTCGCGCTGGGGCGACGATCTCGATCCATCGTTTCCTCCCGGGGAACCCAGTTTTCCTCTGAGTAGCACCGCGCCGGGAGCAGGTCATTTATGAAACTTTCAAAATTTCGTTAGATTATCTTCATGAAATATCCGGACGCGAATCAGTGACGGCCGCAGGCGCGGTTCGGCGAAGGCGGTCAGGCGGGCCGCCGGAAGATCCCGACCAATTCGACATGGGCCGACCAGACGAACTGGTCGACCGGCGTGACGAGGTCGAGGCAATAGCCGCCGTCGACCAGCGTCCGCGCGTCGCGGGCGAAGCTGGCGGGATTGCAGGAGACGCCGACCACGACCGGAACGGGCGACCGGGCAAGTTCCGCTGCCTGGTCGCGCGCCCCCGCCCGGGGCGGATCGAACACCACGGCATCGAACTGCGACAGCTCCGCCGCGTCGAGCGGATTGCGGAAGAGATCGCGCAGCGCGGGTTCGACGCGTCCCGCCGACGACGCCGACCGGGCGGCGTGGTCGAGCGCACGGATCGCCGCCGCATCACCGTCGACGGCGACGACCCGCGCCTGTGCCGCAAGGGGGAAGGTGAAGGTCCCGACCCCGGCGAACAGGTCCGCGACCTTCGCCGCCCCGGCAACGCCGTCGAGCACGAGACGGGTCAGCGCCGCTTCGCCTTCGTCCGAGGCCTGGAGAAAGCCGGCGGGGGGCACGACCACGTCGACCCCGCCGAAGCGGCGGATGCCCGCGCGCCGATGGGCGACCGGATCGGCGGGCTCTTCGCCTACCTGCCACGAGAGGCGGGCGAGGTCCTGGGCTTCGGCAAAGCCGGCCAGCTTCTCCCGCACGTCCAGATCCGGGGCGCGGGCGGCCGCGATCACCACATCCAGCCCGTCGTCCAGAAGCGTGATCGCGATGTCCGCCGCCTCGCTTTCGGCCAGGATTCCGGCGAGAAGCTCGCGAAGGCCGGGCAGCAGGGCCACGATCTCCGGACGGGCGACCGGGCATTCCTCAAGATCGATGATCCGGTTGCTCTGACGCTCGTGGAAGCCGAGGAACAGCGACCGCCGGCCCTGGCGGGCCGCGAGGGTGACGCGGCGCCGGGTCCCCGGCGGGACCGTCACGGTCGGCGCGACCGCGACCTCCCCGAGCCCGCGATGGTCGAGCGCGCGCCGGACGAGATCCGCCTTCCAGGAATCGTAGGAGGGCGCCGCCAGATGCTGGAGCGTGCAGCCGCCGCAGGCGCCGAAGTGGCGGCACGGCGCCGCCGCCCGCTCCGGGCCGGGACGGACGAGTTCCAGGAGCTCGCCCACCACGCCTTCGCCCCGCGGGCTGCCGAT
>JAJUFW010000359.1 GCA_029263555.1 Alphaproteobacteria bacterium | reverse complement strand
CGAACGGCTCGCCCGGCCGGCGCACGGAGACGTTGGCGTCGCAGCGCAGCGAGCCCTGTTCCATGTTGCCGTCGCAGGTCCCGAGATAGCGAAGGATCGAGCGGAGCTTCCGCAGATACGCGGCCGCGTCCTCCGGCCCGCGCAGGTCGGGTTCGGACACGATCTCCATCAGCGCGACGCCCGAGCGGTTCAGGTCCACATAGGTCATCGACGGATGCTGGTCGTGCAGCGACTTGCCGGCGTCCTGCTCCAGATGCAGGCGGGTGATGCCGACGGTCCTGGACGACCCGTCGGGAAGGTCCAGGATGATCTCTCCCTTGCCCACGATCGGCTGCAGGTACTGGCTGATCTGATAGCCCTGCGGCAGATCCGCGTAGAAATAGTTCTTCCGGTCGAAGACCGAGCGCTTGTTGATCTGTGCCCTGAGGCCCAGCCCGGTCCTAACCGCCTGCTCGATGCACTTCGTGTTGATCACCGGCAGCATGCCCGGCATCGCCGCGTCGACCAGGCTGACCTGGCTGTTCGGCGCCGCGCCGAAGGTCGTGGAGGCGCCGGAGAACAACTTCGCCTCGGAGATGACCTGGGCATGGACCTCCAGCCCGATGACCATCTCCCAATCGCCCGTGTTGCCCTTGATGATCGGCTGTGTCGCCATCTTCGTCCTCGTTCGGCCGCTGCCGGCCGCTTCTCGATTTCCCCGGGGCTGCGTCGCCCGGCCGGCGGCCGGGCGCGCGCCCATCAGACCGCGCCGGGAGGCAGTGCCTTGAACTCGGCCGCCCGCTCGATCACCTCCGCGACCTTCAGAACCGTTTCCTCGTCGAAGGGCCTGCCGATCAGTTGCAGGCCGAGCGGCAGGCCGTCATCGCCCACCCCGGCCGGCACCGACATCGCCGGAAGCCCGGCGAGCGAGGCCGGCACCGTGAACACGTCGTTGAGATACATGGCGATCGGATCGTCCTGTTTCTCGCCGATCGCGAAGGCGGTCGAGGGCGTCGTCGGCGCCAGGATGACGTCGCAGCGCTCGTAGGCGTTCGTGAAGTCCCGCGCGATCAGGGAACGGACCTTCTGGGCCTTCAGGTAATAGGCGTCGTAGTAGCCTGCGGACAGTACGTAGGTGCCGATCATGATCCGCCGCTTCACCTCGCGGCCGAAACCTTCGGCGCGGGTGTTCTCGTACATCTCGATCAACGACTTGCCCGGGACCCTCAGCCCGTAACGCACGCCGTCGTACCGCGCCAGGTTCGACGAGGCCTCGGCCGGGGCGACGATGTAATAGGTCGGAAGCGCGTATTTGGTGTGCGGGAGGGAGATGTCGACAATCTCGGCTCCGGCCGCCTTCAGCCAATCGACGCCCTGCCGCCACAGCCGTTCGATCTCCTCGGGCATGCCATCGACGCGGTATTCCTTCGGAATGCCGACGCGCAGGCCCCGGACGTCGCCCGTCAGCGCCGCTTCGAAATCCGGCACCGGGACGTCGACGCTGGTCGAATCTTTCGGATCGAAGCCGCACATGGACCGGAGCATGATCGCAGCGTCCCTGACCGTCCTGGCCATCGGGCCGGCCTGGTCCAGGGACGAGGCGAAGGCGATGATGCCCCAGCGCGAGCAGCGGCCATAGGTCGGCTTGATGCCGGCGATGCCGCAGAAGCTGGCCGGCTGACGGATCGATCCTCCGGTGTCCGTGCCGGTCGCAGCCAGGGCGAGGCGCGCCGCGACGGCCGCGGCGGAACCCCCGCTCGACCCCCCGGGCACCAGCGCCGCCTCGGAATTCTTGCGGCGCCAGGGATTCCTGACGCTGCCGTAATAGGAGGTGACGTTGGCCGAACCCATGGCGAATTCATCCATGTTCAGCTTGCCCAGCATCACCGCGCCGTCGCGCCAGAGATTGGCGGTGACCGTGCTTTCGTAAGGCGGCTTGAATCCGTCCAGGATGTGGCTGGCCGCCGTCGTCAGCACGCCTTCGGTGCAGAAAAGATCCTTGATCGCGATGGGCAGCCCTTCCAGGGGCCCGGCCTCGCCCCGGCGCCGCCGCTCGTCGGACGCCTTCGCCATGTCCAGCGCCTTCTCCGGCGTCTCGGTGATGAAAGCGTTCAGCGACCGGCCGGCCTCCATGGCGCGAAGATACGCCTCAGTCAGCTCGACCGAGGTGAATTCTCCACCGGCGAGGCGATCACGCGCCTCTGCCAGCGTCAGTCCAAGAAGCTCCGTCATCACTCGACCACCTTCGGCACGGCAAAGAACCCGCTGACCGCTTCCGGAGCGTTGGCCAGCACCTTTTCCGGGATGCCCCCGTCATCGACCTGATCCGGACGCCAGCGCAGCTTCTGGGCCGCGACGCTGGTCATAGGCTCGACGTCGGTCGTATCGACCTCTGCCAGTTGCTCGACGAAACTGAGGATCTTCGAAAGTTCGTCGGCCATTGCGGCCTGATCCTCTTCGGGCAGCTTGATGCGGGCCAGATGGGCGATCTTTGCCACGGTGGCCTTGTCGAGCGACATGGTGTACGTGTCTCCATCCGCTTGAGGCCGCCGATCGCAAGGCTGGCGGCCGCGGTTTGAATTTCTGGGCGGGAAGGCCGGAAAGCGGCGCGGAAGGTATCACCCGGCATGGCCATCTGCAAGATTGAGGACCTGCGTTCCAACATCCCTCAGGGCGCCCGGCTGCTGGGCCTCGACGTGGGCGACCGGACGATCGGACTTGCCATATCGGATTCCGGTTTCTCGGTCGCCTCCCCCATCGGCACCGTCCGCCGGACGAAGTTCCAGGTGGACGCAACCGAACTCCTGCGGATCATCGACGAGAAGGAAGTGGGCGGCCTCGTCGTCGGCCTGCCCATCAACATGGACGGCTCGGAAGGCCCGCGAGCGATCTCGACCCGCCAGTTCGTCTTCAACCTGCTGGACCGCCGCGACCTCCCGGTGGCCTTCTGGGACGAACGGCTGTCGACCATGGCGGTCGAACGGGCGATGATCGCCGCCGACCTCAGCCGCCGCAAGCGGGCGAAGCGCGTCGATACCGCGGCGGCCGCCTATATCCTCCAGGGCGCGCTCGACCGCATCTCCTGGGGCACGAGACCTTCCTGGGATTAGCTTGGCGGGCCTCCGTCCCGGCAGACCGGAGCCCGACGATACCGCCTTCGGACCGGGCTGATGACGCGGCGGTGTACTGGACAGGCCCGGCACAACCGGGCATGAGGGAAATCAGCCGTCCGTCCCTTCCGCTCCCGCGAAGACGATGCCCGTCCTTGATGCCCTTGCGCCGGTCTTCCTCCTGATCCTTCTGGGCTATCTGATCCGCTGGCGGCAGTTCGTCGCGGCCGGGTTCTGGCCCGCGGCGGAGAAGCTGACCTACTACATCTTCTTCCCTGCCCTCCTGCTCGAAAGCATGGTGAACGCGGATCTCAGGATCGGCGACCTCATGCCGCTGATCGCGGCCCTTGCCGGCGGCCCGGGCATCACGGCCGTGCTGCTGCTGGCGACGCGGCGGCTGTGGATCGTCGACGGGCCCGCCTTCTCGTCGCTATTCCAGGGGGCGATTCGCCCGAACACATATGTCGGGCTGGCGGCCGCCGCGTCCCTGTTCGGACCGGAGGGCGTGACTCTCGCCGCCGTCGGGATCGCGACCGTGATCCCACTCGTCAATGTGCTGGCGGTGATCGTCGTCCAGCGCTTCGGCGCGGGCCAGGACGCGAGCCCGAAGCAGATCGCCGTCGGCATCGCCAGCAACCCGCTGATCGTTTCGGTCCTCGGGGGGCTGGTCCTCAATCTCGCCGGCGTCGGCCTTCCGCCCGTCCTCGGCCCCCTTCTGGGGATCCTGGGCGACGTCTCCCTGCCGCTCGGCCTGCTCGCCGTCGGAGCGGGCCTGGATTTCGGGGCGGTCCGCCGGGGCATCGGCCGGGTGACCGCGGGCAGCACGCTGAAGCTGGTCCTGGTGCCGGGCGTGACGGCGGCGCTCTGCCTGGCGTTCGG
>JAJUFW010000041.1 GCA_029263555.1 Alphaproteobacteria bacterium | reverse complement strand
GGTATTTCCGATAGAGGTCCGGGATCGAGCCGGTCTGCCCGAAATGCTCGACACCGAAGGGGCGCACGCGGTGCCCCCTCACGGCGCCGAGCCAGCCGAGCGTCATGGGATGGCCGTCGATGATCGTGACAAGGCCGGCGTCGGGGGCAAGCGGCTCCAGAAGGCGTTCCACATGGGAGATCGCGCCGGCGGTCCCGGCCTGCCGGGCACGTTCCGCCGCCAGCCATCCGGCATTGAGCCGGTCGGCCGAGGTCACGGCAAGAAGGCCGGCCCCCGGAATGTCGTCGAGAATCCGCCGATGGGCCTTGATCGCCTCGGGGGCGACTGCGCCGGCATAGGCGATCGCCAGCTCTGCGCCGGGGGCGGGGGGCACGAGCCAGTATCCGCCGGCAAGCACCGCCTCGCGCAGCGCCGCATCCATCCGCCGGTCCGGCTGGCGGACAGGGCGTGTGGACAGGCGCAGATAGACCGAGCCGCCCTCCACGTCCCGAAGCCAGTCGGCGACGGAGCTGCCGCCGCCGTCCCGCTGCATGTAATCGAAGGCCCAGGCCAGAATGGCCGACAGCTCGTCCACGAAGGCCGGTTCGAAGGCGGCAAGGCCGTCCTGCGCCATTCCGATCAGCGGCGTCGCGATCGACTGGTGGGCGCCGCCCTCCGGCGCCAGCGTGATCCCCGACGGCGTGGCGACCACAAGAAAGCGTGCATCCTGGTAGCAGGCGTAGTTGAGCGCATCGAGACCGCGCTGGATGAACGGATCGTAGAGCGTGCCGACCGGCAGAAGCCGTTCCCCGAGAAGGGAATGCGACAGGCCGAGCGCCGCAAGCAGAAGAAAGAGGTTGTTCTCGGCGATGCCCAGCTCGATGTGCTGCCCTCTCGGCGAAAGCCCCCATTTCTGGGCGGAGACGACTTTCTGCTCGCGGAAGACGTCTTCGGCCGTGCGGCGGCTGAACACGCCCCGCCGGTTCACCCATCCGCCCAGATTTGTGGAGACGGCGACGTCGGGCGAGGCGGTGACGACGCGGTCGGCGAGCGCGCCGCCCTCGCGGGCCAGTTCGGCCATGAGCCGGCCGAACCCCTCCTGGGTCGATATCTCCTCTCCGGCGGGCTTCCCGGGAAGGGTTTCCGGAACCGGCACGCGCGGCGCGGCGAGCCGCCGGCGTCCGCCGGCATTGAAGGGCACCCGGTCGATGAACGCCCGAAGCGTTGCCGGATCGACGTCCAGGCCCGCGAACCGGTCCCATTCGGCGCCCAGCGGCACCCCGTTCAGGCGCTGGAACTCGGCCATCTGGTCCGGGTTCATGAGACCGGCATGGTTGTCCTTGTGGCCGGCGAAGGGCAGGCCGAAGCCCTTGATCGTATAGGCAATGAAGCAGGTCGGGCGGTCGTCCGTGATGCTATGGAAGGCCTCGAGGCAGGTCTCGATGTCGTGGCCGCCCAGATTGGTCATCAGGGCCGCAAGCTCCCCGTCGTCGCTGCGGTCGAGCAGCGCCCGGATGCCCGGGACGTCGCCCAGATCGCCGGCAAGCTGCCGCCGCCACGCCGCGCCGCCCTGGAAGGTCAGCGCCGAGTAGAGCGAGTTCGGGCAGACGTCGATCCAGCGCCGCAGCGCCTCGCCCCCTGGCGCCGCGAAGGCGGCTTCGAGCTTCCGGCCGTATTTGATCGTGACGACGCGCCAGCCCATCGCCTCGAACAGGCGGTCGATCTGGTCCAGCAGCCGGTCGCTGACGACCGCGTCCAGGCTCTGGCGATTGTAGTCGACCACCCACCAGAGGTTCCGGACATCGTGCTTCCAGCCCTCCAGCAGGGCCTCGTAGACATTGCCCTCGTCCAGCTCGGCGTCGCCGACCAGGGCGACCATGCGCCCGTCGGCCCACCGCTCCGCGCCCCATCCCTTCAGCCGGACATAGTCCCGGGTCAGGGCGGCGAAGAGCGAGATCGCGGCACCAAGCCCGACCGAGCCGGTCGAGAAATCCACGTCGTCGCTGTCCTTCGTCCGGGACGGATAGGACTGCGCTCCGCCAAACGCGCGGAAGCGCTCGAGCTGTTCCCGGTCCTGGTTGCCCAGAAGATACTGGATCGCATGGAAGACTGGGCTTGCGTGGGGCTTCACGGCGACGCGGTCCTCGGGTCTCAGGACGTCGAAATAAAGCGCCGTCATCAGTGTCGCGAGCGAGGCGCTCGACGCCTGATGGCCCCCGACCTTGAGACCGTCGACATTCGGTCGGATATGGTTGGCGTGATGAATCGTCCAGGACGCGAGCCACAGCACCTTTCGCTCGAGGGCCTTGAGGCACCGCAGCCGCGCCGCCTTCGAAGCGGCGAGGTCGGGAGAGGCAGCAGGGCGCAGGCTTGCGGTCATCTCGTTTCCCATCTTCGCGGGCGGGCGGCCCGGAACCCGCATTCCCAAACTGGACCAGAGTTGCCGATGACGATCGATCGATGCCCTTCGCGACTTCGTCCCCGGCCGGCGGCATGGCTGCCCACTGTCGGGGGACCGTGCCGATGACCGCCGGGCCGTTCACCGGGCGGGAGGATCTCCAGCGCCGAACGCTCAGGCGCCATCGAATGTTCGCGACCGGGCTTCTGCTGCTCGCGCTCCTGCTCTTCCTTGCCACCCACGCCGTGGCCGAGCCCGGATTCGCGCTGCTCCTGCTCCAGGCCGGGAGCGAGGCCGCGCTGGTGGGAGGGCTTGCCGACTGGTTCGCCGTGACCGCCCTGTTCCGGCGGCCGCTCGGTCTGCCGATCCCGCATACGGCGCTCATCCCGCGCAACAAGGACCGGATCGGGGAAGGGCTCGGCTCCTTCGTCGAGAGGAATTTTCTGGCCCCCGATCTCGTCGTCGAGAAGCTGCGCAGCCTGGACATCGCCGGGATCGTCGGCCGGTGGCTCGCCCGGCCGGAGAACGCGCGACCGGTGGCGGAGCGGATCACGCTCGCGGTCCCGGTGGTGATCAGTTCGATCGATGACGAGGAGGTCCGGCAGTTCGTGCGGCGGGCGCTCAAGGAGCAACTCGATGCCGTCGATCTCGCGCCGCTGCTCGCGAAGGTTCTGCGCATGCTGACCGAATCCGGCCAGCACCAGAAGCTGTTCGACGAGGGGCTCAAGATCGCAAGGCGCGTTCTGCTGGAGAACCAGGACCGCATCTACGAGCTGGTCGAGGAAAAGAGCCGCTGGTGGGTGCCGAAGGCCATCGACCGACGGATCGCCGAAGCGCTGATTTCCGGCGCCGTGGATCTCCTGGGCGACCTTGCCGATCCGGATCACGACGCGCGCCGCCGCTTCGATCGCGCCGTCGAGGAAGGGATCGAGAAACTGGCGACGTCGCCCGTGGCCGCGGCAAAGGTGGCCGCGGTGAAGCAGCAGGTTCTGTCGAATCCGGCCGTCGAGAACTATCTGGAGACGATCTGGGAATTGCTGAGGCGGCGCGTGCTGGCCGATGCCGCTGCCGAGGACTCCCATCTCCGGCGGGCGCTCTGTCGCGGCATCGGCGCGATCGCCGGCTCCCTGGCCGAGGACGCCCATATGCGGGAGCGGGTGAACCGCCGGCTGGAAAAGATGGTAGTCGGGCTGGTCGTGCCCGCGCGGAAGGAAATCGGCACCTTCATTGCCGATGTGGTGAAAAGCTGGGATGCCCGCACCGTGTCGGACCGGCTGGAGCTCGAGGTCGGGCGCGACCTCCAATACATCCGCGTGAACGGAACCCTGGTCGGCGCCCTGGTCGGGTGCGTGCTTTTCCTGGCACAGAGCTTCCTAACGTGACCTGCTGCGGGCCATCGAGGGAGAGGGGAAACCAAAACGGGACGGTTCCTGTTCCTGATGGGTCCAGGGGCCCTGCTTCGGGGCTCTACCGGGAGGATCCGCGATGAAGTGGCACGTCCTTATCCTGAGCGCCGCAATCGCCGTCCCGGCCGGGCCGGCATTCGCCGCCTGCGCCGACGACGTCGCGCGGCTGGAAGAGCAATACCAGCAGGCCGAGGGCGGGTCGGCGGGAACCGCATCGACCGAACATCAGGCCGGAACGCTCGGGACCGGTCAATCCACCGGAACCGGCGGGGGCGTTGCCCCGGAGTCAGCGGGATCCGGCCCGGCGGCGGCGGGCAGCGAGCATCAGAGAGAGGTTCTGAGAGGCGAGCAGCCGGCTTCCGGTCAGGAACGGTTCGCCGAATTGATCCAGGAGGCGAAACAGCTGTCCGAGCAGGGCGACGAGGCCGGCTGCACCGAGCGGCTGACCGAGGCGCAGGGTCTGATGGGGACAAAATAGGGCGCCCTAGCCACCCGCTCTCAGGGAGGTGGGGATCCGCAACCTTCCAGCGGCCGGCCCAGCCCTTCGGCGGGAAGCTGCCGGTGGATGTCGATGGCCGCGATCGTGGCCTGACCCATCGCGACGCTGATCTGGTTCAGCGCACAGACGACGTCGCCCGCCGCCCAGAGGCCGGGAATGCTGGTGCGCTGGTGGGCGTCGGTCCGAAGCGCGCCCTCTTCGTCCGTCTCGGCGCCCATCTCGGCCGCGAGCTGCGACCGCACCCGGGTGCCGAGCGCGGAATAGAGGGTATCGAAGCGGTGCTCCCCGCCATCGGCGAAGGACAGGGCCGTGATCCGGTCCCCCTCCGTCACGACGGCGCCGACCGGTTCTTCGACCACCTTAATGCCCGCATGCGCCAGGAGGGTCCGCTCTTCCGGCGTGAGCGCCATGGGACGGCCAAGCGTCATCAGCGTCACGTCGGTGGAGTAGGTGCGCAGGAAGAAGGCTTCGCGCATGGCGCTCTTGTCCCAGCCGATCACGCCGATCCGGCGGTCGATTTCCTCGTAGGCGTCGCAGATCGGGCAGTGTCGGATCAGCCCCCGTTCGACGGCGCGTTCCAGGCTCGGCAGATCCGGCTCGATGTCGACGACGCCGGTCGCCAGCAGCACCGTGCGCGAGGCGATCGATGCCGTGGACGACGAATCCTCCAGGGTTGCGCGGAAGCCTTCGCCGGTCCGCTCCAGCTCCGTCACGGTGGCGGGCAGGGGACGGGGGCCGTACCGTTCGGCCTGCAGGCGCATTCGGGCCAGTAGCTCGGGCCCGCCGATCCCGTCGGGAAAGCCCGGATGGTTGTGGCTTTTCGGAATCCAGGCCGCTCGGCTTGCGCCGCCGTCGACGACGGCGAACCGGCGCCGGCTGCGGCCGAGATAGATCGCGGCCGTGAGACCGGCCGGGCCGGCGCCGATAACGAGGCAGTCCAGAAGCTCGGATTCGGAAGGAAGCATGACGGCGGTGACCTTGATCTGCGGAGGGCGCTTCCCAAACGCGATGCGGAGAGGGAAGTTCGCCCGCCCGCACTCGACTGCGGTTGCGCAACGGGCGGGGGTCACGTAAATATTCGCGCGGCTCCCGGCCAGCCGGGCTGTCTTCAGACGATCAGATGCGGAGCCGCGGTGGCACTCGTCAGTCGGATCCAAGGGGCACGGGGTCCCGCCGCACGGACAGGCGACCGGGCGTCTGCGGCCATCCGCCGTGCGTTCATGGCGGGCCGTCGCCGGCCCGCGGGGCAGGGCATCTGCCGCTCAAGCGATTGGTAAGAACATGCGTCCCTTGCGCTTCGTCCCCGACAACACCCGGTTCGACTTCGTCCGCTGGCGCTTCGCCGCATTCGCGGTCTCGATTCTGCTGTTCGTCCTGACTGTCGGGTCGATCAGCGTGCGGGGCCTCAATCTCGGCATCGATTTTGAGGGCGGCCTCCTGATGGAGGTGCGGGCGGACCGGGCGCTCGATATCGGCGCCATGCGCCAGCAGTTGCAGGCGCAGAACATCGGCAATATCCAGCTCCAGCAGTTCGGGGAGGCGACGGACATGCTGATCCGGGCCGAGCTGCCGGAGGGCGGGGAGGCGGCCCAGCAGATCGTGGTCCGGCAGATCCAGGAGGCGCTGGGGCCCGGGTTCGAATACCGGCGCGTCGAGTTCGTCGGACCGACGATCGGGGGCGAGCTTCTGCGCGATGGGCTGATCGCCACCAGCCTCGCCATCCTGGCGATCGCAGTCTATGTGGCCTTCCGCTTCGAGTGGCAGTTCGGCATCGCCGCCCTTATCGCTACTCTGCACGACGTCATCCTGACGCTGGGGCTCTATTCGGTGCTGGGGCTGGAGTTCGACATGACCTCCATCGCCGCCCTGCTGACGCTCGCGGGCTATTCGATCAACGACACGGTTGTGGTCTTCGACCGCATCCGGGAAAACCTGCGCCGTTACAAGTCCGCCGATCTGAAGACGCTCATCAACATGAGCGTGAACGAGACGCTGTCGCGCACCATCATGACCAGCGGCACGACCATGCTGGCGGTGGCGGCGTTGCTGTTCTTCGGCGGCAGCACGCTGTTCAATTTCAGCCTGGCGCTTGCCTGGGGCATCCTGATCGGTACCGCTTCCTCGATCTTCGTCGCCGCGTCGCTGCTGTTCTATCTGCCGTCCATCCGCGGCCGCGGTGCCCAGGGCGGGGCCGATGCCGGCGCCGCCGTTCCAGCCAAGGAATAGATCCAAATGGGCTCTTTCAGCCTCGTACACTGGGGGGTGGTTCTGCTGGTCGTCCTGCTGCTGTTCGGCGCCGGGAAGCTGCCGCGCGTCATGGGCGACGTGGCCAAGGGCGTCAAGGCGTTCAAGGCCGGGATGAAGGCCGATGACGACGAAGCCAGCCGGCCGGCCGCGCGGAACGCAGCCTCGGCCGACGATCCGCCCCGATAAGGCCGGCCCTTTTTAAGGCGCAAAAAAAGCACCCTCCGGTGGTGCCGGAGGGTGAGTTACCGCTCGAGGGACCATGGTGGCAATGGTCAGTGCCGGGCAGCATCCCCCGGTTCGATCAGACGACACGGGGCATGGGCAAGCTCGGCGAGCAGGTCGGTTACATGTCCGATTTCCGCCGCCCGATGATGGACGCCGACCAGTTCGGTGACGACTCGGCTCGGCCAGCGGCGCAACTCCGATGCGATCAGCGATGACAGGCGCTTGGTCACCGCCTCGGCGCCATCGTCGAAGCGGATGACGAGGATCAGCGCCGAGCCGTCGTCGAGAAGCTGGGTCAGCGCAGACTCCCCGTCCAGCACTTCGGTCAGGGACTGAATTCTCTCGGCCATGGCTCCACGGTCCAGCCCATGCAGCTTCAGCCGGAACAACGAGATCCCGAACTGTGTCGACCCCAGAAGCCGAAGGGTCCAGCCCAGATCCTCGGATCGGCGCTTGGGTTTCGTGGCGGGTTTCGGTCCGGTGACGTTACGCGACTTCGCGGTCACGCCGGTCTGCAGAAACATCCTCGGGCTCCCTCGCTTGAGGATCTGTCCATCGGCGCCCGGAGACGGAGATTTCCTTTCCGGAGCCTGCAGATGAACACTAGTCCGGCGGCCCGTTAAGGTGGTGTGTCAAAGCTGTGACGGTTCCGGAAGGATGGCGGTCAGCGAGCGAGCGGCAGTACCAGCCGAACGGTCAGGCCGCCCGTCGGGTTGTTCTCGGCCCACACGCGGCCGCCAAGCGCGGTGACGTTTTCGCGAACGATCCAGAGCCCGATTCCGAAATGGGATTCGCACCCTCCGGCGGGGCCGGCCAACGCCATTTCCGGCCGTTCGGAGTAGTAGCGCTCGAAAATGCGCTCGAGCTTGTCGGGGGCGACGCCGGGCCCGGAATCCCGGATCGCAAGTTCGGCGTTGCCGCCGCTCCGCTTCAGCGAAATCGCGAGTTCATCGCCGTCCGACGAGAAGCTGAGCGCGTTGTCCAGGATGTTCTCGACGACGGTCTCGATGACGTCCTCGCTTGCCCGGACCTTCAGGTTCGGCTCGACCGAGACGTCCAGCCGGATCCGTCGCGCGGCATGGACCGTCGTGGCGGCTTCCGCCATGCGGCCGATGATCTGGCTGAGATCGATCTCACTGTCCCCGGAATCCACGAGGTCCGCCGTTACCTCGTACATCTGGCGGGTGCCGCTGACCAGCGTGTCCAGGCGATTGGTCGCCTTCTCGATCATATCGAGCGACAGCATTCCGCGCTTGTCGCTCACGACCAGCTTCTTCAGCGGCTCGATCGACTGCCGGATGATCGCGATCGGCGTCTTGAAGGCGTGGGCGTTGTCTTCCGCGCTTCGGCGGATGTTCTCCGCCGACTGGCGCAGGCGGCTCACCAGCCGGTCGAAGTCGCGCGCCACGCTGTCTAGCTCCGGCAGCGTGTTCTGCTCGGCAAAGCTGGCGGTGCTACTGCCGCGGCCGCCGGCCTCGATCTGCCGGGCCAGGCCGCCGAAGCGGCGAAGATTGCGCCAGATCCCGACGAAGATGCCCAGCACCAGGATCGCCATGGCAAGATAGATGGAGGCCGCGATCCTGATTTCCGGCGTATTGTAATAGGGCTGCCCGACCGAGGTGCCGAGAATGGCCTGCGTGTTCTGCGAGGTCACGATCACCCAGCAGCCGAACTCGGTCTTCACCGGGGTGATCGACGTCAGCAGCTCCTGGCTGCCGGCGCCTTCCTCGATCCTGAGCGCCAGCGGAAGGTTCCACGCGCAGGTGGTGCCCAGCTTCTCCAGAATGCCGCGGCCGACCAGCTCCTCGCGCTCGATATCCAAGCGCGCCCTCGGCACCTCGGGGGCGGCGGCGACGTAGTAGAAGCCGCTGACGCCGGTGGCGAGCCGCGGCTGCAGAAGCAGGCGTATGCGGATCTTGCCGTCGGCGAGGCGGGCGAGATCGTCCGACAGCCCCGGCGGTATGCCGGTTTCGGCCGCCAGCAGGCGCGGCGCAAGCGCGCTCGCGATCAGCTCGCCCTCGCGCTGGGCGCCTTCCAGCAGCAGCGCCTGCTTCTCCTGGTCGGCGGCTCTCAGCTGTTGATAGATGATCGCGGGGACCGCCGCGAAAACGATCACCAGAACGACAAGGCGCAGAGCCAAGGAACGCAGGAACCAGACAATCCCGCGCCTCAGGAACCCTGCTGCCAATTCAGCCACGGTCGTCCAGCCAGCGGTAGCCGAAGCCCGGATAGTTTTCGATCCTGTCGAAAGTCTCATCCACCGCCTTGAACTTCTGGCGGATCCGCTTGATGAACGCGCGAACGTTCGAGCGGTAGCCGACATCGCCGTAACCGGCGATGAAGCCGGCGCCTCTCGCAAGATCGTATATCTCGCGGTAGGAGACGTCGCGTCCTGCCTTGGCGGCCAACTCCATGGTGATCTTGAACTCGGTCAGGGTCAGATCGACCGATTTCCCGCGCCAGAACGCACGGCAGCCGTCGAGCTGCAGCTCCAGATGGCCGATCTTGAGGGCCGGCGGCGGTCCGGGCTGCGCCGGCGGCGGGACGGGTGTCTTCCGCCCCTCGATGATGAGCTGCATGCGCCGGAGCAGGATGGGCAGGCTGCGCGACTTCTCGACGAAGTCGATGGCGCCGCCGGCCAGGGCCGCCTCCTCGTAGATCTGGTCGCTGAGGACGGTCAGGAAGATCACCGGCACGTCCACGCCGCTCTCGCGCAGACGGTGGAGGACCTTGATGCCGTCGATCTCGGGCATCCGCCAGTCCAGCAGCACGACATCCGCCTCTCCGCCCTGGGCGAAATAGGCAAGAGCCTTGGCGCCCCGGGCGAAGGTGATGACGTCGTAGCCTTCATCCGCAAGGTTGAGGCTGAGCGCCTCCCGGAACAGGTCGTCGTCGTCGACCAGCGCGACGCGCCCGAGGCTAGCTACGTTCGCTGGCGCCGGACTGGCGGGAGTGATCGGCAAGACATTGTTGCTCGGACTGTGGGGCATCGGCCTTTTCGGTAATCTCGTAGGAAAGCACACGAAGCTGTTCGGACTCGACCTCCATGAAGAACAGGACGTCGATGGCGCATCCGGGCGAGTCGTACTTCCAGCGGACGCCCGGCGGCTGTTCCTCGATCAGGACCGGCTCGCCGAAGCGCGCGCGCATGCCCGCCTCATCCAGGCCTATGAGGGAGTCGGGATTACGCTTCGGCTGGATCTCCAGATCCTGCGGCGGGACGGCGGCTATCGCTGCGGCCCCCGGGCCGGTCGCGGCGGGAGGTGCGGGTTTCGACGCGGGGGCGGGCGGCGTCCCGATCGGCGACCCCGCGCCCATGAGCGGGGCGAGCGCCGAGCCCGGCTGCTCCCACCCGGCGCAGGCGGCGAGGCCGAGCGCGACGGCCGTCAGTGCCGCGGCGACGCGGGTTCGATGATCCGCCCAAAGCGGCCCTGCGCGATCCTTGAGAGTCACGATCCATTCTTCCCGAACGAAGCGTGCTCAAGGTCGTCAAACTTAGTAAATTTTTGATTAAGGGGGGCGAAGAAGCAGCTATTGCGGTAGCCCGCGGGTCGCTGCTACTCCCGATGTTCGGGCTTCGCCTTTCGAAGCTCGTCCTTATGGGCGAGGTAATAGCGGCTGATCGCGGCATGAAGCTCGTCCCGGCGCGTCGCCTCGGGCGAGCCTTCGGCCGCGCCCTCAAGCCCGTCATATTCGCGTACCGCGCTCTCCAGTTCCTGGTCGGTCCTGATCTTCATCGGTTCCGTGCCGTCGGCCTCCTTGGACTACCGTCAGCGAAATGTCCGGCCGGGTGCTCTTGTTCCGGCGGCGGCCGTTTAACCCTCGCTTAACCCGGGTGACATAAGTGTCTCAGCCGCAGCAGTGGCCACCGGTTATCGTCGGGGTGGCCAGTCCTCCTTCGTTCCGATCAGGGCCCGCCAAAGAGGAAAGAGATATGGCCCCCCAGATCAATCTGGACTGGAAGACCAGGTTCTACGCCTGGTGGGAAGGATACGACCTGAGCGGGCTTCGCCGGATCAACAGGAAGGCGCCGGTTCCGAAGCAGGAGGATACCCTCCCGACACGCGCCGTGTCGGAGCTGTGGTCGGCGACCCGCATCGAGATCGCGGAAATCGTCTGGGGAGAGGGGTTCCATACGCCGGGCGGCGAGGAACATATCCCGACCCTCATCAAGCCGTTCGGCCTGGACGAGACGATGAGCGTGCTGGAACTCGGCGCCGGGCTGGGCGGCGCCACGAGGCTGATGGCTCGGGTCAGCAACGCCTGGGTGAGCGGTCTGGAGGAGGATCCGGTGCTGGCCGAAGCCGGCATGCAGCGTTCGGTCAAGTACGGCCTGGACCGGCGGGCCCCGATCAAGCAGGCGGATTTCGAGAATCTGGAGCTGGACAAGCGCTACGACGCCATCTTCTCCAAGGAGGCGTTCTTCACGGTCAGGCGCAAGGACCAACTGTTCGAGGCGCTGCAGCACGGCATCAAGCCGCGCGGCCAGCTCCTCTTCACCGACTATGTGCTGAAACATTCCGCCGGCACCGGCAAGGCCGTCACCCGCTGGCGCGAGAACGAGGAGCGCGAGGTCCATCCTTGGACGGTGACCCAGGTGGTCGACCGGCTGCGGCGCGGCCGATTCGACATCCGAATCACTGAGGACATCACGGCCCTTCATCGCAGCCAGATCGTGAACGCCTGGGAGAAGGCGATGGCGGTCTTCGCCAGCAAGCCGAAGGCCGACGCCGAGACCCAGCGGATCATCATGAACGAAGTCGAGCTTTGGATGCGGCGCGTCGCGGCGCTCGACACCGGTGACCTGCGGGTGTTCCGCTTCTTCGCGCTGGGGCCCGCCTGAGACTTCAGGCCGCCGGCGTTGACAGGCCGCGGCCGGGCCACTATGTTCCGCCCGCTCTGGGTTTCGAGGGGTCGCGGCGCGCCCCCTTGGGTCGCCGTAAGGACAGAAATCATGAAGATCGCCAACTCGCTGAAGAGCCTGAAGTCCCGTCACCGCGCCTGCCGCATCATCCGCCGCAAGGGGCGCGTTTACGTGATCAACAAGGAGAACCCGCGCTTCAAGGCCCGCCAGGGCTGAGCGCGAGGCGGGCGCGATCGC
>JAJUFW010000585.1 GCA_029263555.1 Alphaproteobacteria bacterium | reverse complement strand
ACCTGTCCCCCTTCGGCACCTTCCTTCTGATCGCGCTTGCCTGGTTCAGGGAGAATGGCGTCGACTGGTTCGTGCTGGAAGGCGGGCGCGGCGCCGCCTATGACGAAGTCGGGCGCCTGCCGGGCGACGTCGTGGTCGTCACCAGCATCTTCCTGGAGCACGCCCAGCAGATCGGCCCGGAACTGCGCGACGTCGCCCTGAACAAGATGGCCATCGCCGAAGGTGCGAAAGCGACGGTCCTGGGACCGGACGTGCCCGCGGTGCTCGACCGGCTCGGCCTCGAATTGCCGCAAGGCGCAGCCGTCGTCGCCCCTCCGCCCGCGGGCGGGGACCTGCCCGGCTGGTGCCGGCTGGACCTCGACATCGCCGATACGGCGTGCCGCAAGCTTCTGGCCCTGAACGGGCTCCGCCCGCTGCCGGCCGAAGTCCCGATCGTCACGGCCTCCTTCGGACAGGTTGCGTTCGAAGGGCGGCCCCTGGTCTATGACGCGACCATCTCCTTCCCGGCCTTCGACCGGGAACATTTCGCCGGCCTGCGCCGGAAACACCCGCGGCTGCTGGTCGTGCTCTCCCTCAGCGACCAGAAGGACGCGGCCCCCTTCCTTGCCCATTTCGAAACCGAAGACGTGACGATCGCACCGATCGCGCTGACCGGGCTCGACCTCCACACCTATCATCGGCTCGAACGGGATCCGCGTCTTGCCGGCCGCGTCGGCTTCACGGACGCGGCCGGCCTTGAGGCGCTGCTTCGGCGGCTGGTGGCGCAGCATCGGCCGGACCTGGTCTACATGCTCGGGATTCAGCCCTTCGTGAGGCTGTGCAAGCAGATGCCGTCGCTTGCATCGGGCATGCCTTCGAAATAGAACGCATTTTCGCGATATTTTCGGGATACGGTCTGCGGCGTCTTCGTGAGACGCCCGAATGTCAGGAATCCTGTGCCCGATGCAGGCAATCGTCACCCCCTCCAGCCAGCCGGAGGAGTATTACGCCGTGGATCTCAGGCTGGCGGCCGAGTCGGTCGGGCCGGAAGCGACCTGCGGCCAAGTCTTCGATCTCCTGGTCAGGAACGAATCCTGGCCCGGCGTCGCCGTGGTGCAACGCGACGGCACCGTTCTGGGGCTGGTCGACCGCACCACCCTTCTCATGACCTTCGCCCAGCCGCTTCTCCGGGATCTGTTCGACCGGCGGCCGATCGCGCGGCTTATGGATCCCGATCCGCTGATGGTGGAGGAGACGGCCGACCTCGCCTCGATCAGCAACAGGATCCGCGACGAAAAGCCCGAGGCGCTGGCCCGGGGATTCGTCATCACGCGGAACGGGCGCTACAGCGGGGTCGGGACTTCGCTTCGGCTCATGACGATGATCGCCGACCAGGCATCGCACCGGTCGGCCATGCTGGAGGAGGCCCGCCACGCGGCGGAGGCCGCAAGCCGCGCCAAAACCAGGTTCCTCGCCAATATCAGCCACGAGCTCCGCACTCCGCTGAACGTGGTGATCGGCTTTGCCGAGCTGCTGCAGAGCGAATTCCTGGGCCCGCTGGGGAACGACCGCTACCGCGAATATGTCGAAGACATCGGATCGAGCGGCCGTCATCTCCTGGAGTTGATCAACGATCTCCTGGATCTGGCGAAGGCCGAAGCGAACCGGATGACGCTCGCCGAGTCGCTCGTGGACTTTCAGGCACTGGCCGCCTCCTCTTTCCGGCTGATCCGGGAGCGGGCGCAGGCGGCCGGGATCACGCTGGTGCTGGACGTGCCAGAGCCGCTGCCGCCGGTCATGGCCGACGAATGCAGGATCCGGCAGGTCCTGTTGAACCTGCTGTCCAATGCGACCAAGTTCACCCCGCCCGGCGGGCGCGTGACGCTGAGCGCCGGGCTCGACCCTGAGGGGCGGCTGTGGGCGGAGGTCCACGATACCGGGATCGGCATGTCGAAGGAGGAGATCGCAACGGCCATGGAGCCGTTCGCCCAGATCGACAACTTCCTCTCCCGGCGGCACCAGGGCACCGGGCTCGGCCTGCCGCTGACGCGACGGCTGATCGAGCTGCACGGCGGCACGATGAGCATCGTCAGCGCGCCGGGCGAAGGGACACGGGTCGCCTTCACCCTGCCGGCGGACCGGCTGTGCCTGCCCGGACCGGCGGCGGTCGCGACAGGCTGACGCGAAGGCGCCCCGGACAAGAAAAAGCCCCGCGGGCGGCATCTCGCCCGCGGGGCTTCTTCGATCTCCGGGCTCTTGCCGGTCAGATCACCGATTCGACCCACTGGTAGAGCGCGCTCTTGGGCAGGGCGCCGATCTTCGTGGCGGCGACCTGACCGCCCTTGAAGAGCATCAGCGTCGGAATGCCGCGCACGCCGTATTTGGACGGCGTCATCGGATTGTCGTCGATATTGATTTT
>JAJUFW010000528.1 GCA_029263555.1 Alphaproteobacteria bacterium | reverse complement strand
GCCGGTTCCCGCCGGCAAGCTTAAGATCACGATCACCCATCTGGAAATGAGGCAGCGGCCCCTGCGTGTGCCGGCGCCGCCCCCGCTCGCCAAGTTCGCGCTGCTGAAGGTCGAGGAGCCGACCGTCCGCTACTATCGTTATCTTTACGACTCCGTCGG
Source organism: Alphaproteobacteria bacterium (assembly GCA_029263555.1). Classification (GTDB taxonomy): domain Bacteria; phylum Pseudomonadota; class Alphaproteobacteria; order DSM-16000; family Inquilinaceae; genus JAJUFW01. Next base: position 2,534 of record JAJUFW010000528.1, on the reverse strand, counting down.
CGAGAACTGGCTCTGGGCCGACCGCCGCGTAATGCCGGACGATGAGCTTCTCGCCCTGCTTCGCGACGAGCGGACGGCCATCTACGTCCTCTATCTCGCCGGGACGCCGGCGGGATATGCGGAGTTGTTCCACCGTTCGGCCGAAGTCGTCGAGCTGTGCTATTTCGGTCTGATCCCCGAGTTCATAGGACGGCGGCTCGGCCCCTTCTTCCTGGACGAGATCCTGGACACCGCATGGATGGCCGGACCCGAGCGGGTGATCGTCCAGACCTGCACGCTGGACCACCCCAAGGCGCTTCAACTGTACCAGCGCGCCGGGTTCACTCCGGTCGGCCAGGAGACGATCCTGAAGGACGACCCACGGCTGTCCGGCATCATTCCCCGGACCGCAGCGCCGCACGTGCCCTTGGCGCAAGGATGAGCGACCGGCCGGACCTTGCCGGCCCCGGCGTCTCCGGCGGCCGGCAAGAGGACCGGGATTCGACGCTCAATGGTTCAGCAGCTGGCTCAGGAACAGGCGCGCGCGCTCCGACTGGGGATTGCTGAAGAAGGCTTCCGGATCGTTCTGCTCGACGATCTGGCCGTAATCCATGAAGATGATCCGGTTCGCCACCTTGCGGGCGAAGCCCATCTCATGGGTGACGCAGATCATCGTCATTCCCTCCTGTGCCAGCTCGATCATGACGTCCAGCACCTCCTTGATCATTTCGGGATCGAGGGCCGACGTCGGCTCGTCGAACAGCATCACCTTGGGCTTCATGCATAGCGACCGGGCGATGGCCACGCGCTGCTGCTGTCCGCCGGAAAGCTGTCCCGGATATTTGTTGGCCTGTTCCGGGATCTTGACGCGCTCCAGATAGTACATCGCCGTTTCCTCGGCTTCCTTCTTGGGCGTCTTGCGCACCCAGATCGGCGCGAGGGTCAGGTTCTCGAGAACGGTCAGGTGCGGGAACAGGTTGAACTGCTGGAAGACCATCCCGACTTCGGAGCGCACGGCATCGACGTGCTTCAGGTCCTTGGTGAGTTCGAGCCCGTCGACGATGATCTGCCCCTTCTGATGCTCCTCCAGGGCGTTGATGCAGCGGATCATGGTCGACTTGCCGGACCCGGACGGACCGCAGACGACGATCTTCTCACCGGCCGCGACACTGAGATTGATGTCCTTCAGGACGTGGAAGTCGCCGTACCATTTGTTGACGCCCTGGAGCACGATCATCGGATGATCCGGGGACGCCCGGCGCGACATGGACACGGTCATCGGTCGAAATTTCTCCTTAACGGCGCGTTCCGACATTGACCCGCTTCTCCAGCGCCTGGCTGTAGCGCGACATCGAGAAGCAGAACGCGAAATAGATCAGGGCGACCACCAGGTACGGCTCCTTGTAGAAGCCGCGCCACGCCGCATCGGTCACGGCCAGCTTGGCCGCGCCAAGCAGGTCGTAGAGGCCGATGATGATGACGAGCGAGGTGTCCTTGAAGAAGCCGATGAAGGTGTTGACCAGGGGCGGAATTGAGATCCGCAGCGCCTGGGGCAGAACGATCAGCCGGATCTTCTGCCAGTAGCTCAGCCCGAGACTGTCCGCCGCTTCGTACTGGCCCTTCGGTATGGCCTGAAGCCCGCCCCGCACCACCTCGGCCAGATAGGCGGCGGCGAACATCGTGAAGCCGATCTGCGCCCGCAGCAGCTTGTTGATCGTCAGATCCTGCGGCAGGAAGAGCGGCACCAGGAGCGAGGCCATGAACAGCACCGTGATCAGCGGCACGCCCCGGATCAGCTCGATATAGATCACGCAGATCATCCGGATCGCCGGCAGGTCGGAGCGCCGACCGAGGGCCAGCACGATTCCCACCGGGAACGCCAGGGCGAGGCCGATCACCGACAGGCCGAGGGTCAGCGGAAGACCGCCCCAGTTCTCGACCGGAACCGGCGTCAGCCCAAGGATCCCGCCCCGCATCAGCGTGTACATCACGATCAGGCCGATGGCCCAGACGACGAACAGCTTCCGGTTCCAGAACCGGCGCAGGCCACTGAAGACCAGAAGCGCCACGCAGAGCGCGACGGCCAGGGCCGGCCGCCACTGTTCGGCATAGGGATAGAGGCCGAAGATCATCAGCCGCCACTTGTCGGCGATGAGGGGCCAACAGGCCCCGCTCAGCCCCTCGCCCCGGCACACGTCGGACGGCTGTCGCCCCCAATGCGCGTTGATGAAGGCCCATTCGATGATGGGCGGGATGATCCTCGCCAAGAAATAGACGATCAGGATGGTCAGCAGCGCATTGTACCAGGTGCTGAACAGATTGGCGCGCAGCCAGCCGAAAATCCCCGTCGACATGACCGGCGGACGCTGGGACGGGACCACGATCTCTGTCTGCTGGGTCATGGCTCAGCGCTCCACCAGGGCGATTCGCCTGTTGTAGATGTTCATGGCGAGCGAGATCCCGAGGCTGATCAACAGATAGACCGCCATGAATATGCTGATCGCCTCCAGCGCCTGCCCGGTCTGGTTGAGCGCCGTGTTGCCGATCGAGACGAG
>JAJUFW010000372.1 GCA_029263555.1 Alphaproteobacteria bacterium | reverse complement strand
GCTCGAGCAGGCGGATCACGTCCGCGGACGTGAACGGCTCGTGCGCGAGGGGCGCCCTATTCGGAACAGGGGCGGTCATCGGCCCTCTCCCGTCTGGCGTTTCGCCTCCATCTCGATCAGCGCGCGGCTGATGTCGTCCCGCACCTCCTCCAGCCAGATCACCGCGACGCCGCGCTTGAGCGCGCCGCGGGCGAGCGGCCGGAGATCGTCCCGCCCCGCGGGTTCGGCCGGCGTCGCCGGCCAGCTCGACCGCACCCCTCTCATGTCCGCCTCCGCCGGCGGGAATCGTTGCCGCTGTCGTGCATGTCACCCTCCATTGTTCATGTTCTGTTCTATATTGCGATTCATGCATCGGTCGCGCAAGATGATAGTTGCGAAAATGGCAACTGAACGGCTCGACGGCTTGCACAATGATGGCGGCTATGGACATCGACTGGATCAGACAGGGCCTGGCCCGTTCCGGGAAGACGCAGCGCGGCCTCGCCAGGGCGCTCAATGTCGACCCGTCGGCGGTTTCCCGGCTGCTCGACGGCAAGCGCCAGCTGAAGGCGGCGGAGGTGCCGAAGGTGGCGGCCTATCTGGGGATCCCGGCCCCCACCCAGCACGGCCCCGTGCCGCTGGCGCCCGACGGATTCCCGCCCGGCGGTACCGGCCGGATCGTGGAATTCGCGGCCCGGGAATACGCGGTCGTCCCGGTCTTCGACCTGCGGCTGTCGGCCGGCCCCGGCGCCTATGCCGACGACCGGCCGGAGCCGCTTCATTTCCAGGTCTATGAACACCAGTGGCTGCGAAGCGTGACCCCGGCCCCGGTCGAGGACCTGATGGTCGGCCTCGTCAGCGGCGACAGCATGGAAGAGACGCTGCATCACGGCGACCACGTGCTCCTGGACCTTTCCAAGCGCGCCGTCGGCGCCGACGGGCTCTACGGCTTCCGCAGCGAGGACGAGCTGCAGGTGAAGCGCTTCGCGCGCAACCCGGTCACCGGCAAGCTGACCATCAGCAGCGACAATCCCCGCTACCCGACCTGGAACGACGTCGACCCGGACAGCATCCGCATCATCGGCCGCGTGGTCTGGCTGGGCCGCCAGGTCTGAGCCTCGGTCGATCCGCCCCGCCCGCCGCCCCGTTGACGAATGTTGCGATTTTCGCAATTATCGCCGAAAGCGAGGCAGGCGCAAGGGAGGCGGGCATGAAAGAAGCGGTCGGCGGCAGCGAGGGCCCCGCGATCGGACCGACGGCGCTCGACCTCGACCGCCGCGCGATCGAGACGGCGCGGAGCGGCGTCGCCGCCGCGATGGGCGCGCTGGCCTTCGCGGCCGGCATCGCGGAAAGCGCCTCACTGAAACAGGATCTCGCGGACGCGATCGCGCTGCTGGCCGACCTTCTGCACGACACCATCGATCCTGCGCTGGGCGAGGTCGAAAGACGGGCCGCCGACCAGGATCCGGCCGGCTTCTCCCGCGAGCAGCGGCGGCTTCGCGCCGCCTATCACGCGCGGATTCTGTGAGGCAGATGGACGGCGCTCAGCGCTCCCCGGCGATGCGCGCCCGTTCGGCCCGGGGCAGCCGGGCGAAGACAAGTTCGTAGGCCTGGCGGAGATAGGCTTCGAGATCCTGCCGAGACAGGATCTCGAGGGCCTCCAGCCGGACCCATTTCGCCCGGGCGAGATAGGGTGCCGGAACGATGCCCGGCTGCTCCGTCAGCACGTCGTAGGAAAGGTCGCTACATTTGAAGCAAACCCGGGCCGGGTCCGCCGGGCGGAGAATCGCGAACATCTTTCCGCCCACCTTGAAGACCCGGGCGCCGCCCCACTGGACGGCAAGTCCCGCGCCCGGCAGGGACAGGCAGAAGCGTTCGAGCGCCGATGCGTCCATTCCTATGGCCTCGGGACCCTAGACGCCCATTGCCGCCGGGCCGTGCGCCGGCTCTCCGGCCCCGTCCTCCAGGGCGCAGTCAACGGCCGCCGGGATGCGCAGGATCAGGTTCGGGTTCGGGAAAAGTCCCTCCCAGACGCCGACTTCGCTTCGGCGCACGACCCCTTCGATATCCGCCCCCCGGTCCAGAAGGTCGAGGATGATCTGGAAATGGAGATGCGGAACCCAGTTGCCGTTGCGGGGCGGCGCGCCGCACCAGCCGATCACGTCGCCGCGCCGCACCGCCGCCCCCGGCCGCGCGTGGTCGAGCGTCTCCGGGCTCAAATGCCCGTAGAGCGTGAAGAAGCAGTCGCCCTCCCCGGTCGCGTGCTCCAGGATGACCAAGGGACCGTAATCCCCGTCCGCGGCATTGTCGGCGACCAGATGGACCCGGCCGTCGAGCGGGGCCAGAATCTCCTCCCCCGCGGGGAAGAAGATGTCGATTCCCATATGGACGGTCCGCCGCTCGTCCGAATCGGCGGTGGCGTAGCTGTCGGTCCGGTAGATGCCGCGCGGCTCGCGGTAGCGGCCGATCCCGGCGACGGCGCCGGCCTCGCGGATGCGCGCCATCGCCCGGTCGGTCTGGGCCGCCTTGTCGGGCAGGGCCTCCAGCTCCGCCAGATCGGCGCTGCCGGCCGTCCAGTCGAAGATCAGCACGGGTTCCCGCGTCAGGTCGTAGCGGCAAACCGGCCCGATCTGGCCGGCATTGGCGGCAAGCCAGCCGACGACGCGCGGGCCCGCCGGATGCGGGGGCAGTCCGCGTTCATGGCGCAGCCGGTATCGGGCGAAGCGGTCGTCGGTCTTCGGGGATGGCATTCGCAGGGGTCCGTAACGATCGTGACTAGGGGCTCCCGGACATGCGCCCGAGCGCCTCGAACTCGCCCAGCATCTCTCCGGTGGTCCGGATCCGGCAATAGCCCTTGAGCGCGCGCAAGGTCGCGTCGTGGCGCGCCTGGCTGTAGGTCGCGCAGGCGTCCTCGACCAGGGAGACGAGATATCCGTAGTCGGCCGCGGCACGGACGGTGTTCTCGACGCACTGGTCGGTGAGGATGCCGAAGACGATCAGCCGGTCGACGCCGAGCGCCTTCAGGACATAGTCGATATTGGTCGTGCCGAAGGGGCCGGACGCGGTCTTGCGGATGATGATGTCGTCCTCGGCGGGGGCCACCTCCTCGATCACCTGCGCCTCCCAGGACCCGCGCGGATTGTGGATCTGCGAGATCTTGTGGTCCAGCCCGCGATCGCGGCCGTCCAGGGTCAGGCTTTCGATGACAACATAGATATTCTCGATGCCGAGCCTGCGCGCCGCCGCGTGCAATGCCTGCTGGTTCGGGATCACGATGCGCTCAAGCCGGTCGTAGAAATAGCGGTGTCCGTCATGCTCCGCCCCGGGCGGCAGGGGCTTCCGCCGCTTCTCCCGCGCGCAGTCGGCGTTCTGCATGTCGACGCTGAGGATGGCGCTGCGGCGGGGATCGATCGCCTGCTCCCGATAGGCAGGGCCGACGGATTCCGGGCGGTGTTCGGGGTCTGGAGCGGTCATGGCGCGGTGCTCGACTTCATGGACGTGGGCGGGGAAGACGCAAGGGCAAGCGCATCGGCCTCGATCCGCCGGAAGACCCGGGCAAGCCGTTCGGCCCAACCCCGGGCCGCCTCGGGCGTCGCGATGCAGTCCTGCCGGATTTCGATCAGAACATGCGGGATGCCCCGCCGCTCGCCCTGCACCGGGATCGTGTAGTCGCTCTCGTCGTCGACGCCGTAAGGGCGATTGTCGCCGACGACGATCCCGGGCTCGACCCTAAGAGCGTCGAGAAGCAGCGCCGCGAGTCGCCGGTCGCGATTGTAGCCGAGACCGATGGTCCAGGGCCGGTCCTCGCCCGGATAGTCGGGGGTGAAGCTGTGAACGCACAGCAGTACCGTGGGCCGGCCGGCACG
>JAJUFW010000593.1 GCA_029263555.1 Alphaproteobacteria bacterium | reverse complement strand
GGCAAGATCCCGCCCGTCCCACGCCCTGAAGGCGGTAGCCAGGACCAGTGGGACGTCCGGCACCGCCTCCAGCGCGTCGGCGACGGCATCAACGGATGCAGGATCGGCAAGCAGCCCGACCTTGACCGCATCGACGTCGCGCCTCTTGAGCGCCGCTTCCATCTGCTCACGGATGAGCGACGGCGCCACCGTCACCGAACTGCGGAAGCCCTCGTCGTCCTGCACGGTCAGGCTCGTCACCACGGCCGCAGCGTCGCCGCCGAGCGCTGCGACGACCTTGACATCCCCCTGAATGCCGCCGGCCCCGGTGTTGTCCGAACCCCCGACGACCAGAACGCGACCGGTCATTGCCCGCCACCGGCGGCCCGGGCGCCGTCGTCCTCCCGGCGGCCGACATCCTCTACCGCCGCGGCGATGGAGGCCACGACCCGGTCGACCAGCGCGGCGTCGTCCCCCTCGCCCATGATCCTGATCAGCGGCTCGGTCCCCGACTTGCGGATCAGGAGCCGTCCGCTCGTTCCGAGCGACGCCTCGCCCTCCGCGATCGCCTGCCGCACGACGGGATGTTCCAGCGGCGACGCACCGCCATTTCCGGCGGAGAACCGCACATTCATCAGCCGCTGCGGCACCGGGTCGAAGATCCGGCAGACCTCGCTGGCCCGCCGCCCCGAACGGCTGACCATCGCCAGGACCTGCAGCGCGGCGATCAGGCCGTCGCCCGTCGTGCCGTAATCGCTGAGAACGATATGCCCGGACTGCTCGCCACCGACATTGTACCCGTGCGCCCGCATGGCCTCGACCACGTAGCGGTCGCCCACTGCGGTGCGGTGGAGCGTCAGCCCGAGCCCCGCCAGATAGCGCTCCAGCCCCAGATTGGACATCACTGTCGCGACCAGGCCGCCGCCGGCGAGCATTCCCGCGGAGGTCCAGTTCCCCGCGATGAGCGCCATCAGCTGGTCGCCGTCGATCTGCGTGCCGGTCTCGTCGGCCAGGATCAGCCGGTCGGCGTCGCCGTCGAGGGCGATGCCGATATCGGCTCCATGCTCCACCACGGCGCGACGCATCCGGGCCGTCGCCGTGGCGCCGCAATCGTCATTGATGTTCATGCCGTTGGGTTCGACACCGATCGGCACGACCTCGGCCCCGAGCTCCCAGAGCACCTTCGGCGCCACCTGGTAGGCCGCGCCGTTGGCGCAGTCGACGACGATCTTCAGGTCGTCAAGCCTGAGCCCGCGCGGGAAGGTGGACTTGGCGTATTCGATGTAGCGCCCCTGGGCATCGGCCAGGCGCCGTGCCTTGCCCAAACTGTCGCTGGACGGCAGCGGGGACGCGCCGAGGCCCGCCAGGACCCGTTCCTCGATCGCCTGCTCCACCTCGTCGGACAGCTTGTATCCGTCCGGGCCGAACAGCTTGATGCCGTTGTCGTGATAGGGATTGTGCGAGGCCGAGATCATCACGCCCATATCGGCGCGAAGCGACCGGGTGAGCATGGCCACGGCAGGCGTCGGCATGGGGCCGACCAGTACCACGTCCATGCCCATGGCCGTGAAGCCTGCCTGCATGGCCGCTTCCAGCATGTAGCCGGAAAGACGGGTATCCTTGCCGATCAGGACCATGTGCCGGTGATCGCCGTTCCGGAACTGCTCCGCCGCCGCCATGGCGACCTTGAGCGCCGTCTCGGCCGTCATCGGCTCGATGTTCGCCTTGCCGCGGATGCCGTCCGTACCGAAAAGTCTTCTCGTCATGATACGATGGATACAAGGCCTCTCGCCCGCTGGCAAATATCGCGATGCCGCCGGACTACACAAATTGTTAACAAGCGTTACAATCCGCTCCTTCAGGTTTCGAGCTCGATGGCCCGCCAGACGGCCAGCGCCTGAACGGTTTGGGCGACATCGTGAACCCTAAGGATCTGCGCCCCCTGTCGGACCGACTCCAGCCCGGCCGCAAGCGATCCGGGGAGTCGCTCCTTCGGGTTTGCGGTTCCGCTTAGCGATCCGATGAAGCGCTTCCGGCTGACCCCGATCAGAACGGCGCATCCCGTCCCGTGATAGAGCGCGGTCGACCGCAGGATCTGTAGATTGTGGTCGACCGCCTTGCCGAAGCCGATTCCCGGATCGACGATGATCCGCTCCCGCGGTATGCCGGCGGCGACGCAGGCCTCGATCCGCCGGTCGAGATAGTCGTAGACCTCGGTCGCTGCATCGAGATAGCGTGGATCGATCTGCATGGTCCGGGGCTCGCCCCGCATGTGCATCAGGATCACCGGCACGCCGGCCGCCGTGGCGACGCCCAGACTGTCGGGATCCCCCGTGAGG
>JAJUFW010000545.1 GCA_029263555.1 Alphaproteobacteria bacterium | reverse complement strand
GGATGTCTTGCGGAACAATGCCGTCGCCCTTGCCGAGGCGTTGGCCGAGGAATGATCCGGTGCGGCCGCCACGTCCTCACGGGCTTCGGCTGGCGCCCGGCCGCAGCAGGGGCCGGCGCGGCCGGCCCGCGACCATCGCCGTCCCGGCCATGGCGAGATAGGCGGCGGCGATCAGCGGAACGATCCAGCCGGTGGCGCCCAGGTCCAGAAGACCGCCCAGGATCAGCGGCGTGAGCGCGGACCCGAAGTCGTATCCGGAATAGACGATGCCGAACACGCGCCCGGTCGTGCCCTCGGTCGCCGCGGCGCGGATCAGCATGTCCCGTGACGGGAAGGTCAGGCCGGCCGCCAGGCCCGCCAGGCCGAAGGCTGCCATCAGCACGGACGGCGATACGGCCTCTGATCCGGCACCGAGAACGAGGACGCTGGCGGTGGCAAGGCCGCCGGCGACGATCCAATCGTGCCGGGCGGCGCGGTCGGCAAGCCAGCCGCCCGGCAGGGTGCCGAGGGCATTGCCCAGCAGTTGGGCGCCGATCGCCATCGCCGTCACCTCGAGCGCGGTTCCGAAGCGGAACGACAGCGCGGGTGCAAGGAAGCCGGCGACGCCGACGGTCGGGAGGGCCGAAAGCACGAAATATCCGAAGCAGGCAAGGACGGTCGGCGTGAGAACCGGAGACAGGTCGCCGACGCGGAACCGCTCCGTCGTCCGCGTCCCCCGTGAGGGGGAGAGAAGGCGGCCGCGGGCGAGGACGACCATCCCGATCGCGGCACCGGAGGCGGCGGGCGCCAGGATCGCGGCCTGCCAGCCGGCGGCCCCGGACAGCCACAGCATCGCTACCGGCGCGGCGGCGTAGCCCAGTGTGCCCGACAATGTGTGGAGGGCGAAGGCCCGGCCGGTCCGTTTGTGAGGAACCCTTTCGCTGAGAATGGCGTAGTCCGCCGGGTGGAAAACGCTGTTGCCGAGGCCTGCGAGCGCCATGAGGCCGAGAAGGACCGGGAAGGGCGGAGCGAGCGCCATCGCGGTGAAGCTCCCGGCCAGGAGCAGCAGTCCCGAACCCAGCACGCGGGCGGCGCCGATCCGGTCAACGACGAACCCGGCCGGTGCCTGGGCAAGACCCGAAACCGTATAGAACACGGCGACCAGAAGCCCGAGCTCTGCATAGCTCACACCGTAGGCTGGACCCAGCAGCGGGAACAGCGGCGGCATGAGGAACTGGAAGAAGTGGCTGCAGAAATGGGCGGCGCACACCGGGACAGCGATGCTGACGAAGCCCGGCGGCGGCGCTGCGGAGGGCGGCGGTTCCTCGATCCTGTCGGGCATGGGTCTGACGCTCCACTGGGCACCGGCCCCGATTGATCCCACGGGCGGCGGCTTCAGGCAATGGTCGGGTGGGAGCAGATCCCTGAACCATGGGTTTATCTGTTCGGGCGATGACCGAACCCATGCGTGTCCAAGGCAGGGTTCGATCAGACGCCGATCCCGGACGCGAGCAGGATTGACCGTTGAAATGGTGAAAAGAACGTTCCTTTTGGTCGCGGCCGGCGCCGCCGTGCTCCTTTCCGCCTGTGCCTCGTTTCAGGCGTCCGAAACGGAGCGGGCCTCGGCGGCCCGTGCAAACCCGGCCGCGGCTCAGCAGCAGCTGGTCGACCGCGCGGTGAACACGATAGCCGAGGCGCGGACGGATGCCGCCTTCGGCAACGCACCGGATCTCCTGCGGCGGGCGCGGGCCGTGCTGATCGTCCCGTCGCTTGTGAAGGGCGGCTTCATTGTCGGTGGCGAAGGCGGGCGCGGGGTGATGCTGGCCCGGAACGACGGTTCGTGGAGCTATCCGGCCTTCTATACGCTGGCCTCCGGGTCGCTCGGACTCCAGGCCGGGGTGCAGACGGCGGAGCTGGTGATGTTCCTGATGAGCGACGAGGCGTATCAGGCGCTCCTGGACGACCAGCTCAAGTTCGGCGGCCAGGCCAGCCTTGCCGTAGCCACGATCGGCTCCGGCGTGCAGGGGGCGACCACGCCTCAGCTCGATGCCGACATCGTCATCTGGTCCAAGGCCCAAGGCGCTTTCGCCGGACTGACCCTCGAAGGCTCCGCGGTCACGCCTTGGACCGAAGGCAATACCGCTTTCTACGGCCAGCCCCTGGATCCGGCCGTGATCCTGTCCGGCGGCGCCCGTAATCCCGGAGCTGACCGGCTGAGGCAGGCGCTGAACGGGGACCTGACCTCATGACATAGGGACTACCGCCCCGACCGCCACGCGATATATTCTTCCGAATATATCGAACCTGTGCGGCTTGGGGGCGGATTATGTTGATGGGAGCAAGACGGCATCGGCGGCGATCGCGGCTGCGGGCAGGGCTGGTTTCGCTGTTCTTGGCCGCCCTGGCCTGGGGAGGTGCTGCGGTTCCGGTGCGTGCCCAGGAGGGCGACGTCCTGGTGTTCGCGGCCGCGAGCCTCAAGGACGCTCTCGACGAGGTCAATGCGCTATGGCTGGAAGGCGCCGGCCATAGCGCCGTCGTGTCCTTCGCCGGGAGCCCGGCCCTGGCAAGGCAGATCGAGCAGGGGGCGCCCGCGGACGTCTTCATCTCCG
>JAJUFW010000362.1 GCA_029263555.1 Alphaproteobacteria bacterium | reverse complement strand
TCCCGGCCCAGCTGTTCGCGGACGGCCGTGATCGCGTCCGTACCCAGCGACCCGTCATCCAGGTGATAATCCGCCAGGACTATGTCCGGCCGGACGCCGGTCCGGTCCAGGCGCGTCTGGGCGTCGGACTGGCTGGGGACCGCCACCACTTGGCAGCGCCAGGCACGGAGCAGCTGCGTCATGCCGTCCAGAATGGCTTCGTCATTGTCGATGACCAGGACGCTCACGTCGTCGACCGCGCTGGGCCGCACCGCGAAGGCGCGTCCGCTCGCGGCCTCTTCGGCCTCCGATTCCACCGGCACCAGGACGGAGAAGCTGGAGCCGCGGCCCGGCTCCGACCGGACCTGGACCGTGCAGCCGAGCAGGCGACTGATCCGGCGCACGATCGCAAGCCCCAGCCCATACCCCTTCTCCCCGCCATCGACATGCTCCAGGCGGCGGAACTCTTCGAAGATCTCGCCCAGCTTCTCCTTCGGGATGCCAACGCCGGTATCCAGCACCTGAAGTTCGACGCTGCCGCTGCGCCGCCTCGCTCCGAACAGGATGCTGCCGGCCGGCGTATAGCGGCAGGCGTTGGTCAGCAGGTTCTGCAGCAGCCGGCGCAGGAGCCGGGGGTCCGACCGGACGGCGAGCGAGCAGGGGACCAGCCTGAAGGACAGGCCCTTACGCTCCGCCAGCGGCGCGATCTCGTCCTTCAGCGACGCCATGAGAGGCCCCAGCCGCACATGCCTGATCTCGGCGCTGACATGCCCGGAATCGAGCTTGGAGATGTCGAGGAGGATGTTCAGAAGGTCTTCGACGATGCCGAGCGCGTGATCCACCTTGGACAGCATCCCATCGGGATCGTCCGCCGTCTCCTGCAGGGCGGTCACGAACAGGCGGGCCGCATTGAGCGGCTGCAGAAGGTCGTGGCTTGCATCGGCCAGGAACTTCGTCTTGCTCATGTTGGCGCGCTCGGCGTCGACTTTCGCGACTTGAAGCTCCTGCATGATGCGCCGACGCTTGCGGACCTCCTCCGAAAGGGCTTCGTTCAGCCGGGACAGCGTGGCCGTGCGCTCCCTTACCCGCCGCTCCAGCTCCTCGTTGGCGGCCTCCAGAATCTTCTCCACCCGGCGCCGCTCCGTGATGTCCTGGATCAGGATGAAAAAGCCGACGACCCTGCCCCTGAGCCGGTGCGGCACATATGTCGCGAATCCGAAGCGCGGCTCCCCGCCTTGGGAGGGTAGCTGCAGGTCGAAGCTGACGGTGTTGCCGGCAAGCGCCTGCTCGATCTGCTCGCGGCGGGAGGCGTATTCGACCGAACCCAGCACCGAACGCAGCGTCTTGCCCAGAACGGGCGCGCCGTTCGGGGCGTAGGTCGCCCGGTATGAGCGGTTCACGAAGCGGTAGCATTCGTCGCGGTCGACGTAGCAGATCATCGTCGGAACCGCGTTGGCGAATAGGCGGATGCGCTGTTCGCTGTCCTGCAGCGCCTCTTCGGTCAGCTTGCGTTCCGTGATCTCGGCGTAGCAGGTGACGAAGCCGCCGTCGGGCATCGGATCGCGCTTGATTTCGAACCATCGTCCGTTGACCGACACTTCGACCGGGCCCCCCGATCTCTGGTCCGTCGGATCGACGGTCTGCGCCGTGCCCAGCTCGAACGCGCCGCGGGCGTCGTTGAACTCCTGGAACGATCGGTAGGAGGCGCCCGGGCAGGCCAGCGCGTCCGGCAGGCCGAGCATTTCCTGGTAGCGGCTGTTGGCAGTTACCAGCCGGCCCTGCCGGTCGAAGACGGCGACGCCGATCGACATGCTTTCGAGCGTCGCCTGCAGATGGGCGGACCGCTCGGCCAGGGCCTTCTCCCGCTTGCGGCGCTCGGCATCCTTGATATCGGTGATGTCCGTATAGATCGAGGCGATGCCGCCTTCCGTCGACCGGCGATCGTTGACCTGGACCCAGCGGCCATCGGCCAGGGCGAAGACCCAGCGCTGTCCGCCGCCCTGGCGGGTCGTCACCCGCTCGGCCTGCCGTTGCTCGACCCAGCGTTCGGGCGGCTGGCCGTCTAGCTGGATGATCTCGGCGTCGAGCGCGAGCCGGAGGAGTTCATCGAACGAAAGCCCTGCCCGGATGTGTTCGGTCAGGGTCGGCCAGAAGTCCAGGAAGTGCCTATTGAACAGGATCAGCCGGTCATCCGGGTCGAAGATCGCGAACCCTTCGGAGATACTGTCGATCGCGTCCTGAAGGCGGCTCTGCGCCGTGCGGCTGGCGACGATCGCGTCGCTGAGCTCCCGGTTCGACCGCTCCACTGCCCGCAACGCCTGTTCCAGCTCCCGGGTTCGGTCGCGAACCTTCTGGTCCAGCACGATTGCCGTATGGAAAAGCTGATAGGCATTTCCCTGCATGTCGAGGCTGCGCTCGACGCGCCGCATCAAGGCCCGGTTGATCTTGGAGAGCTTCTCGATCTCCCGCCGCAGCTCCGCCGGGTCAGGGCTGGCCGGGGAAGAGGCCCGATCGGTGATCATGGCTCAAGGTTTCCCGAAGGCGACCCCCGTGAAAGTCTGGCTGACATGCATCATGGCGAACTGCTCGCCATAGGTGTTGAACCCGACCACCTTGTTGGCGGCCATGATCCGGGAGACTTCGGTCAGCATCTGGCGCTGCTCCATTTCCAGGTATCTCAGGACGCAGTCGAAGCCGATAACGGCCTCGATCGCCCCAAGATCCCGGTGCAGGCCTTCGAACAGCTGGTTGAGGTCGGCAACCAAGTCCTGGCTTTCGGCGATGCTGAGGACGATGCCCTCGTCGATCGCGCAGAAGAAATGGAGATAGCCGTTCTCGTCGATCCGCTGGATGGCGCGGACGAAATGCCGCCCGGCCGCCCTCACGACCAACGGGTACGAGGCGAAGATCAGCGGCGTCAGATCGCTCCGCTTCAGGCCGATCATGCGGGCATATTCGTCTCCCGCCGGTTCCGCATTGATCTCCATGACCAGCCGCCGGGCAGGGTCGGCGCGGGTGATGACCAGCTTCTGGTCCAGGGGCCGGAAATGCTGGGTCTGGAAGACCCGGAAGTCGAGATCGGTCGAGATCAGGACCAGAAGCGCGGCGTTCGTCAGGACCTGTCCATCCAGAAAGACGTTCGTTTTCCGGAAGGCCAGATTGTCGCCTGCCGAGGCCCCGATCAGCGGAATTTCGCCCAGCGCGTCGCCGAGCGAGCCGACGATGACCTCCTCGCGCATGGACAGCCCGTCATTGATCAGGACCGCAAGCGTCCGGGCCCCGGGCAGGCGGCGGCGCTTCGGTTCGTGCTCGGCCAGCAGGGTCTTCACGGCCTGCGGCCCGTCCGCGAACTCGAATGCCGACATGGGCATGATCAGCCGAACCGAGGTGCCGAAATGGCGAGCGGAAAGGCTGAGGCCCGTCATCGTCCCCTGCCGGTAGCCGATCGGCGTGATCTCCCCCGCGGTCGTGCATCCCAGCGTCCTGACGCCCGGCGCCCGGCGGGCGATCTCCGCCAGCACCGCCGGCACGTCGTGGTCCGGGGAGCAGAACAGCAGGATCATCTCCATGTCGTCCTGGGCGATCGACTGAAGCAGTTCGTCCACGGCCTCGACCGTCGAGGCCTTCATGCTCATGCCGCGGCGGATGCTGCCCGGCGGCGTGTGGTCGTTCACGGAGCGATGAGGCGGATTGGGCATGAAAAGCTCCCCTCCTGCAAATTACCGCGGGAAGGGCAACCGAGCCACTGATCAAAGGTTCGATTATTGGTCGGGATATTCTCGATCCAAAGTCCTATTCCTGGTCGACTTTGATTCTCGCTACCGTTGGCAGGTATTCCGGCTGCAATCTCGATGAAGTTTCTTCTCGGGACTGCGGTCGCGCTTGCGCGGCGACTGTCGCAGTCGGTCGCCGGGACCAGGCCGGACGGGAGGGCAGAGGGTATGGACGTGCGTGCGGCGGTGGCGTT
>JAJUFW010000275.1 GCA_029263555.1 Alphaproteobacteria bacterium | reverse complement strand
CGGATCGAGGATCTGGAGGAGCTCCGGCTGGCGCCAGCGGCCTTCGATTTCGCCTACAGCGCGCTCGCCTTCCATTACGTCGAGGATTTCGGCAGGCTGGTGCGGGAAGTTCACAAGGCGCTCACGCCCGGGTCGCATTTCGTCTTCACCATCGAACATCCGATCTACATGGCCGCGACGCATCCACACTGGTGGACCGACGAGGACGGCCGCAAGACCTGGCCGGTCAACCGCTACGCCCTCGAGGGGGAGCGCCGGACCGACTGGTTCGCCAAGGGCGTCGTCAAGTATCACCGCAGGGTGGGGACGACGCTGAACACGCTGATCCGCAACGGCTTCGCGATCCGCCAGGTGGAGGAGTTCGCCCCGACGGCGGAGCAGATCGCCGAAAGCCCCGAGCTTGCGGAGGAGCTGGAGCGGCCCATGATGCTGCTCGTCGCCGCTCAGCGGTGACGGCAACGCCGCCCGCGCCCGGCTGCCACCGGGGGCGGAGGGTTGTATAATCGGGTCTCCGGGTCGGGTGCCTTTCGGTGCAAAGGGCGCCAGCCGGTGCCGCGGAACGGCGCTCCTCCCATGGAGCGCGGCAGGAAGGAGACGGTACCCCCGTGAAGATCAGCGCACGCAACTGGCTCAAGGGAACGGTCGTCGATGTCGAGAAGGGGGCGACTACGTCCCATGTCCGCATCGATGTCGGAGGCAACATCATCACGGCGTCTATCACCAACGAGGCGGTGGACGAACTCAAGCTGGCCAAGGGCGGGACGGCGATCGCGGTGATCAAGGCGTCCGACGTGATGGTCGCCGTCGAGGACTGAGCCCATGGGGTGGGAGGGCGGACTCCGCGCGGCGGAGCGCGCCGTGGACTGGCCCGACGCGGCCGATGCCGGGCTCGTCTTCATCGGCCGCATCCGGACGCCCTGGGCGGACCGCAAGGATTGCCCGCGCCAGGGGTGCCAGGACGGTCCGATCTGCCGCATCGAGGTGTTCGAGCCCTGGGCGGTGGCCCTCAAGGGACTGGAGGACTTCACGCAGGTCGAAGTCCTCTACTGGCTGCACCGGTCGCGCCGCGACCTTGTACTGCAAAGCCCGCGCGACGATGGGACGACGAAGGGCACCTTCGCCCTGCGCTCGCCGGTCCGGCCGAACCCGATCGGCACCGCGCTGGTCCGGCTGGTCGGGATCGAGGGGCCGACGCTTCTGGTGCGCGGCCTCGATTGCCTGGACGGAACGCCGCTTCTCGACCTCAAGCCCGATCGGTGTGCCTATACGCCGCTTGCACCGCCGAAGGCTAGCGATCCCGGGGTGCCCGGCACGTAAGTAATCGCCTGAGGGAGTGCCATGATGGGGCGGTCGATCGCGCTTCCTGCCCTTCTCCTGGCCGACCTGTCTTTCCCCGCCGACGCACGCCTCGTTACGGATTCCGCCGGCCGCAGAGTCGAGATCCCCGAGCGCATCACCCGCGTCTTTGCCGCGGGCCCGCCGGCGTCGGTTGTTCTTTACGTTCTGGCGCCGGAAAAGATGATCGGCTGGGTTCCGGGCGCCGCGCGAGAGCGAGAAGCCCTTCCTTCTGCCGGCGCGTCGTCAGCAGCGATGCGGAGCGCGCCGGGCCTTCGCCTCTGGGGCGCGGCAGGCTCGATTCGGCGGCGCCGTGAAGGCCGCGCAGCAGTCGGATTAAGGAAGCAGTTGCGGACGGTGAGCGGGCTGACGGCGTCCGGTCGAAGGAAGAGCTTCCGCCGGTCGCCCGCAGCTGCACCCGGCCGGTTTCCGGGAATCCCCGTCGACCGGCCGGGACGGGCGTTCCGCCGTCAGATGACGCTCAAAGCCTTCACCAGATAGCCCTGGAAGGTTTTGATGTTCCCGACCTGCTTGCTCAGATGGGCGGCATGAAGCGCGACGACCTTGTCCTCGGTCAGCTTCTTCTGCGCCGCGTATTTGGCGATCCGGTCCTCCCAGTCGGAATAGTTCGCGCCGTAGTCCTGCAGGGGCGGGAAGAATTCCTTCATGGCCTGGCCGCCATAGATGCTCTTGAACACGCCCCCGTATTTGGCCGCCAGAACCTGATCCCAGTATTTGCACGCCGTGCAGTAGCCGCGGGCGGGGCTGTCCCCGGTCGCCATGCTGATCAGGTTGGCCTTGGTCGGCTTGGACTTCAGCGTGCTGATGTCCTTCAGAAGCGCATCGATTTTCTTGACGGCGGCTTCAAGCGGCTTGAGAACCGCCTTCAGCTTGTTCTCGAAATCCTTGCGCGCCTTCTCATAATCCTTCTTCAGGGCGTCGTCGAAGGTCTCGATCTGCTTTGCATAGGCGTTGGCGGCATCGGCAATGGCCGCGCAGGCCTTGGACGCCGCCTTCGGGATCAGCTTTTCCTTGGCGAAATTGCCTTCCCACCTGGTGGCCAGGGCGGCAACGCTCTTGGCATGACCGGCGATCGGCTTCAGCTTGCTGTCATAGGCCTTCATCGCCTCGGCGAACTCCTTGTCCAGCTCTTCGAAGGACGAGGGCTCCTTGAGGTCGAACTCCTTCCACGGCACGGAAGCGTGCATCTTTTCCAGCGCCTTCAACGCTGCACCGATACCGGTCGACTTGACCTTGGCGAGAGTCGGCTTGCGCTTATCCCAGTCCTTCTGGGTCAGCGTCACGGAATAGTTGATCTGCGGCATGGTTCCCCTTGCGCTGCTGTTCTTCGCGGGTTGTCCGCGCGTCGACGACAATCCACGGAGATACGCTCCCGTCGTGGAGTCCCGATACCCCGATCGGCACCGGGCCGGCCCGAAGGCTCGGCAGCGTGGTTCGTTCCGGGTTAGAGACGGTCGGAAGAATTGTCCAATCCGCGCGATGTGTCACGCTTAAAAATTGCACAAAACTTTGAATAGTATTCCCCAAGTGGCGTTCCTGCGGCTTGCGGGGCGCGGATAGGCTGCGGGTTCGCAGGAGGGATGACCCCTTCCGTCCGCGGAAGGGTGAGGGAGAGGAGATCGGCAGTGCACAGACTTGCCCGACGGGCGGCAGCCCTCCTGACCGGACTTGCGGCAGTCCTGCTGGCCGTCAGCTTCGTCGGTCTCGTCGACCGGATCGAGAGCGCGCCGGACGCCGAGGCCGGGCGGATGGCGCTGAAATGGCTGGTCGGGAACTGGCCTGTCCTGGCCTTGTGGGCCGCAACGGCCGGTCCCTTCGCAGTCGTCGCTTGGCTGACGAGACCGCCCCGGCCCTAGGGCCGGCCGGGGGGGGCGCCGCATTGGCACTCGAGGGAGTCGAGTGCCAAAAATTCCGTCGCACCATCTTGACCGAGCGTTTCTTCCTGCTTAGCTCGAATTTCGCTCAAGGGCGGGTCCGTCCGCTCCGGGGCTCATGAGATCGTGGTTCTGCATCTGGAGGAATTGCATGCATTTCCGCCCGCTGCATCTTCACGGCGTTCGGCGCCCGGGATATCGGGCCGCCGCCGGCCGCTCTGCGCCGGCCCGGGGAACATGAGCATCCGGCCACGCCGATAGACCCTGCCCGGGGTCTCAACTGCGAAAATCAATCCTGAATGGTGGAGCGGACCTGGCGATGCCGGCTGGCCGGCAGGAGGAGCGACGCGGGCATCGGGTGGTCCACTCCCCCGAGTGGAGGCATAGAATGAAGTCAAGAGCCCGCTTCGTTTCCGTCCTGTCCGCTGCGACCCTGCTCGCGGCG
This sequence comes from Alphaproteobacteria bacterium, assembly GCA_029263555.1. Taxonomy (GTDB): domain Bacteria; phylum Pseudomonadota; class Alphaproteobacteria; order DSM-16000; family Inquilinaceae; genus JAJUFW01. The sequence continues at coordinate 1,124 of JAJUFW010000275.1, read as the reverse complement.
GTTCCGGCATCTGCCCAGGATACCGACCGGTCGTCGGCCGAGCCGGTGGGACTGTGGTTGATGACCCCCTATCCGGAACTCGCTCTCGAACCCGGCGAAACCAGTTCGATCTCGATCACCGTGCGCAACGCGCAACTGCCTCCGCAGCGCGCGGCGCTGGAGGTGACCGGCGTTCCCGAAGGCTGGGACTGGACACTCAAGGGAGGCGGTCGCGAGATCACCGCCGTCATGGTCGGCCCCGACCAGTCCGAGCGAATTACTCTCGAACTCACGCCCCCGGCAGACGCCTCGCAGGAGGAATTTCCGATCGAGCTTCGCGCCCGCAACGGGGAGAGGACCATCGCTCTGCCGCTCGTCGTCCGGCTGTCGGAGGCGGAGCAGGGCGGGCTGACGGTCGAGCCCGAGCTTCCGGCCCTGCGCGGTACGGCGCGCTCCACCTTCACCTTCAGGGTCCGGGTCACGAATGACGGACCGGAGGAAGCGCTGTTCAACCTGGCCGCCTCGGTTCCTGAAGGCTTCCAGACCCGGTTCAAGCGCGGATACGGTTCGGAGGAGATCACCGGGGTGCCGATCGATGCCGGCGCGTCGGAGACCGTCACGCTCGAGGTCGTCCCGTCGCGGGCGGTCGCCGCGGGGCGTTACCCGATCGTCATGGAGGTGTCGGACGGCGGCACCTCGGCGACCGCAGAGCTGAGCGTCGAGGTCACGGGCGAGCCTGCCGTCCGGATCGTCGGGCCGCAGGAACGCCTGTCGGGCGAGGCTGTCGCCGGCGAGGAAACGAGCTTCCCGTTCACGCTCGTCAACGCCGGCAGCGCGCCGGCCATGGATCTCGAGCTTGCGGCGACGCCGCCCAGCGGCTGGACCGTCGAGTTCGAGCCCGAGCGCATCGATGCGCTGGCGCCCAACTCGACCCGTGAGGTCAATGTGAAGATCACGCCCTCCGAGCGGGCGGTTGCCGGCGACTACATGGTGGCGGTCCGGGCAAGTGGCGGGCCCGTTTCGGAGTCCGTCCAGTTCCGCACGACGGTACGGACCTCCACCCTTTGGGGCGCGGCGGGGCTCGGCGTCATCGCAGTTGCCGTCCTGGTCCTGGGCGGCGCCGTCATGAGGTACGGTCGGCGATG
>JAJUFW010000115.1 GCA_029263555.1 Alphaproteobacteria bacterium | reverse complement strand
GTCGCAGGCCTTCTCCGCCATGCTGTTGAGGGCGGTTTCCGACGCGGCGTTGATGGCGATGGCGTCGACGCCCCGAAGGATAAGTTCCGCCATCTGGCTCGACTGCTGGTTGACGGAACCGTCGCCGTTCAGGACCACGTAATCCGCGATCTTGCCCTCGGCCTTGGCCTTCTCTGCCGCCTCGGTGAAGGCGTCGACCATCTGGCGCCGCCAGGTGTTGCCGTAGAACGAGTTCGAAAGCGCGATGACCGGCAGGTCGTTACTCTGCGCGGGCGCCGGCGTCGGCGTGGCGATGCCGGCCAGCGCCGTCATCAGCGCCGCGGTGGATAGTGCGAAGATGCGCATGGGGTGTCCTCCCTGTTGTCTTGCGGCAGGTACGGCGCCCGTTTTCAGAACCAGCGAAGCGACATCCCGCTCTTGCTGTCGTTTCATGGTCGTGACGGCGGCATCCTACTGTCAAATACCGCCGCTCCGGACGCCTCTCCGATCCTGAGGGCACAAGCCGGTCAGGCAGCCTGCGGGGGCTGGCAGATTTCCTTCACCGAATCCATGACGGCCTGCTTTGCGAAGATCCGGTCCAGCCATCCGTCGCGGAAGATCTGCGGCCGGGCCTTCTCGATCGCCTGCAGGGCACCGTCGGAGAAGCGGCCCTCCGGGAACGCGCCGAAGGCGATCGCCAGCTCGATGTTCAGGTGCCCGAGCATGAAGTCCATCGCCGCCCCGCGCGGAACGCCCCGCTTCACCGCCTCCTCGACGGCATCGCGCAGCGCGAGGCAGAGGGTCGCGCCGACCGTCTCCGACATCGCCGGCTCCATGATCGCGATCTGCTCCACGGTGCAGCGATGGGAACGCATGACCGGCTTGTAGATGGTTCGGGCGATCTCCTCGCAGAGCGCGTAATGCTCTTCGGGCCCCTGCATCAGGGCGCAGACGATCGCCTGCTTCGCCTTCACCCCTCCGAAGAAATCCTTCCGGACCTCCGGATCCGCTTCATCGCTGAAGATCGGCGGATGGCAGGGATGGGTCACGAAATAGGTGATATCGGCCCGTTCGGGGAGTTCGCCGGCATAGGGGGCGGCCGCATCCAGCATGATCACGGCGGTGCCGCTCCTCAACCCGTCCACGATGTCGTGGGCGACCTTCCCGATCAATCGGTCGGGCACCGCCAGGATCACCACGTCGGCCGCGGCGAGGGCCGTCGCGAGGTCGACGCATTCGGCGCCCGTTGCCTGCTTCAGGCGGGTCCGCCCTTCCTCGGAGACCTCCACATGGTCGACCTGGAATTTCGATCCCTTGAGGTTGGTGGCGAGGCGGACCCCCATTTTGCCGCCGGCGCCGATGAGCGCGATCTTTGTCATCTCGTCCTCCTTCATGAATGGTCGATGTCGTTCGCCCCGCCGCCCCGGCGGACGCGCCCGAAGAAATCGGCGTCCCCCATCTGGCCGCCCTTGAGCACGATCTGGAGCCCGTCATGGGCCGGGTCGTCCGAGTGGGCGGTGAACAGCGCGGCGCCCGGCGCGACCGGCGCGAGAGCGGTCAGCGCATAGAGCCCGAGTTCGAGAGCGCCGTAGCCCGACGTATCGCCGCCGGCGATGACCGCCCGGCCAAGCCCTGCCTCCCGAAGAATGGTCCGGAGCGCCCGGCCGAGGCCCGCGCCGATCCGGGCGTTGACGGCCTCGGGGCTCTGGCCGGTCGCCCGGATCGCGTCGCCGAGCCGCGCGATTGCCGGATCCTCCGGCCCGCGGGCGGTGGCGACGATCGGATCGTATCCCTGTCCGGCGAGGCGCAGCGCCGCCTCCGCCGCGCGCGCGATCTCGGCCTCCCAGGCCCCTTCGTCGACCGCCTCGGCCGCATCGGCGCGAACCACGCGGAAACCGTGATCCTCGGCCCAGGCGATCTGCTCGGCCGTCACCGGCGAGCAGGAGCCCGAGACGACCGCGATCCGCCGCGTCTCGAGGGGTGCGGGGGCCGGCGCATCCTCCGGAAGCAGGCCGGCCGTCCGCCAATGGGCCACCAGCGCATATTCCAGCCCCTGCGACCCGACGGCGAACAGGCGGCTGCCCCGCCTTTCCCAGACGAGGCGCCCCGCCTCCCGGAGCGTTTCGTCATCCACGACGTCCAGGGCCACCACATGGCGGCCGGCCCCGATTTCCGCGTCGAGCGCCGCATCGGCACGACCCGCCTTCATCGCGGCCAGGTCCACGAGGCCGATCGCCTGCCGGGTCTGACGCGCCAGATGAAGGCGCACATCGGCCTCGTCCATGGGCGTGACGGGGTGCCGGCTCATGGTCGGATGGCGGTCGAGGCGCCAGGCCACGCCGTCGACCGCGGCGAACAGATTGCCGAAGGCCTGGTAGCGCCGGATTTCGGGGGCCGCAACGACCAGCGGGTGCCATGCCCCGCCGACGATCGGGCCACCGATGTCGATCGCCTTGCCGATCGAGCCGACGGTGGGCGAGGAGTCGAGCGTGGAGCAGATCTTGTAATGGACGATCGGGGCGCCGACCCGACGAAGCGCCTCGAAGACGGGAGGCAGCGCGCTCTCCATCCACTCAGGACTTTTCGACCGGGCGACGCCGGCAATCCCGATCCCCCGCCGGTCGGCGAAACGGGCAAGCCGTTCGGGCGTCGGGACGTCCAGGAACAGGACCGACGACAGTCCCGCAAAGGTGAGCACCTCCGCGACGGCGCTGGCGCCGGTAAAGTCGTCGCCATACCAGGCGACCAGCGGCCCCGCCGGGAGCGCCGATCGAGGCTGCGTGCTCATCCCGAATAGGCCTCCAGCGCGCGGGCAAGTGCGGGGTGGGTTGTCGCGTATTCGGCCAGCGTCCGGCCGGCCATGGCCGCTTCCCATGCCTCGCGTAGGCTCGCAACGCCCGCGGCCGGGCCGTCCGGATGAGCCATGACCCCGCCGCCCGCGGCGAAGATGAGATCGCCCGTGCCGAGGGCTTCAAAGGTGTCCGGCGCCTGCCCGGCCGACTGCCCGGAGGAGAAGACGGGCATCACGATGCAGGGCCGGTCCGGCCAGATCGGCGTCAGGCAGGCGCGGGCCGATGCGATCACGCTGTCGTCCGGCTCGCAGAACTTGTTGCGGATGCCGTTCACATGCATGTGGTCGACCCCGGCAATCCGCCACGGCTTCTGCCAGGCGACGTAGGACCAGCCGAGAAGCGGATGGCGGGTCAACGCTCCCCAGCCGTTGCGATGGGCATGGATCGGCAGTTCGCTGTGGCGGCAGAACTCGATCATGCCGACCAGCCCGACGGAGTTCAGGCTGGTCATCACGCATGTCCCGCCGAGGTCCCGGACAAGGTCGTGTCGCCGCCGCATCTGGTCCAGATCGCCCGTCAGGTTGAAGGCGAACATGACCTTTCGCCCGGTCCGGTCGGCATGGTCGTTGATCACGCGCATGACCGCGCGCGCCCGGTCCTCGAAGGGACAGGAGGGGCCGTCGGACTGCAGCTCGTCGTCCTTGATGAAGTCGATGCCCGCTTCCGCGAGGGTGTGGACGAGATCCGCCGTGTCTTCGGCGGTCAGGCCGACGCTGGGCTTCACGATGGTGCCGATCAGCGGCCGCCGTTCGACTCCCGCCAGGCGGCGGGTCCCGTCGACGCCGAACCGGGGTCCCGGATAGGCATCGGCGAACGCCGGCGGCAGCCGCATGTCCTCGATCCTGAGGCCGGAGAACTGCTTCAGCTCGAAGAGGTTGCCGGCGACCATCGCCAGCAGGTTCGGCAGCGACGGTCCGATATTGGCAAGCGGCCAGGACAGGGTCACCCGCGCCCTGATCGGCCGCGATGCCGCTCCCGCACGCGGCGTTCCCGCGCCCGGAAGCGACGGCGCCTCGGCCTCGCCCAGGACCTCGATCCGTTCCACCCGGGCCGCGGCCCTTGCCTTCAGTTCCGGCGTCTCGCACGGGACGGCGACGAAGGTGCCGCTCGACTGCTCGCCGGCCATGGCCTCGGCCGCCTGCTCCAGCGGGTAGCGGGTTTCGATCAGATAGTCGGCTTCCAGCCGGTTGTCGGGAACGGCGACCGTCATTGCGGCATCCTTTTCCAATCGATGAAGGCCACGGCGAGCGGGCGAAGCGTGACCGAGCGTCCCTCGACGGACGTCGCCGGGCCGTCGAGCCAGCTTGGGTCCCGGGAAGCCTCCGCGAAGCTCCGGTCGTCGAGCAGCCGCACCGTCCCGCCTTCCGGCACGTCGACCGGCACGGGTTCGGGCCGCAGATTGGCCAGGACGGCCGACATCCCCTGCCCCCGTTCGAAGGCGACCGCCGCAACGGCGGGGGGAAGCCCGGTCAGGGCAAGGCGGCGCCGCTTCCCGCCCGCCGCCAGCGCCCGCACCGCATGGGCGATCGGCCGAACGGCCGATCCCTCGGCGATGCCGAACGGGCCGGCGGGCGCGGCAAGCGCGACGGCGTCGATCCGATGGCCGGCGGTCGCGGCGAAGGCGCCGACGGCCCAGGACGCGGCGAACAGACCCTTCTGCCGGGGATCGCTGCGGGCCATCGGCATGCGAACGCCGCCCGGATTGTCGGCGACATCGGCGCCATAGGGGTTGGAGCGCATGCCGATCGAGACGAGGCCGAGCCGATAGGGCACCTCTCCACCGATCGCCCGGGCCGAGGCGTAGACGTGCGGCAACGCCTCCAGCGTCTCCATCACCGAACGGTCGTCGGCGGCATGAACGATCGCCGTCGTCCCATGGGTCAGATAATCGCAAGAGCCCGGGTCGGGCCGATGCCGGTTGAATTCGGTGAAGTTGGTCAACATGCCGCCGCCGATGGCGGCCCCGGGAAATGCCGCCCGCGCCAGGGCGATGGCGGCTGCGGGGGAAAGGCCGTCCGGCCAGCGGCCGTCCGGCTGATAGCTTTTGAGATAGGCGGCCGGAAGCGCGATGACGCGATCAATGGCGATGCCGGCCTTTCTAGCCGAAGAAGCGACGGCGCCGAGCGCTTCCTTCGCCTCGGCCGCCGTATCGGGCAGCACGACCTCCAAATCGACGCCGCGGCCCTTCAAGGATGCGACCGCCTCGAACAATCCGTCGGCCTCGGCCGCCGTCGTCCGGACGAGATACCGCCCGATGCCCGACCCGTGCGCCGCCGCCTTCTCCACGGTGCTTTCCGGCAGCCAGCCGGGTTCGATCGCGAACAGGGTTTCGGGCATCGCCTCGTTCAGCCGGGCGATCCCCGGCCCTTCCTCCGATGCCCGGGCGACACCGACCTCGGCACCGGCGGACTTCAGCGTCAGGACGACCGATTGCCGGACCGTCTCGCCTTCCTCGATCCTGTAGGGCGTCGGGCGGGACAGCGGCCTGCAATAGGTCTTGTAGGAAGCGTCGGTCCAGTTGCGCTGGTCCTCCATCTCGAAGACCTCGCCCTCGAACGCTATGTCCACCTCCACCGGCCCGACCCGGTGGCGAAGCCCCCGGATGTCGAAGACCGGCTGCGAGGGCGAGATGAGCGTGGGAAAGCGTCCCTCCTCGGTCCCGCCGGTATGGCGGACCAGGACCGTCTCCCCGGCGACGCTCTCGATCGGATGGAGCACGGTGAGGCCTGCCCGGTTCGTCGTCACGGCCCGGCGGGCCGTCATCTCGGCGGCAACGGTTACGCGGCCGGATGCCTCGCCCTCCACGACAAGCCGGCAGTCGAGCGCGCCGCCCGCCACCGAGAAGCGGCGCCGATGGACGAACCGGCCGACGCCGGACTCGGTCTCCGCCTCGGCCCCCTCGGCCAGCCAGGTGCCCCAGTCCGGATCCCGGACCAGGAAGTCGATGCCGCGCACGACCTCCAGGCCCTGCCATCGGACCGCGCGGACCTGCCCGCCGGCGATCTCCAGACTGAGCGGTCCGGCAGCAAGGCATACCGGGGCGGAAACGGGCTCGTCCGTGCCGTAGAGGATCCGGTTCGGGGAAAGCTCAGACATGATTGCGCGGACCGTCTCTCAGATGCTCATCATACCAGTTGAAGCTGGCGTCATCGGCGTAGGGTTCCCTCGTCGTCACGGGCGATGCTCCGGATCAGACCGCCACGGCATGGCCGCGTTCGGCGCTCTCATAGGCCCTGAAGGCGAGCACCAGGGTCTTGAGATTGTCGGCGCCGGAGGTCGCCGGCTCGGTCCCGCTCCTCAGGCATTCCGCCCAGTGGCGCTGGATGTTCACGACGCTGTCCTGGATGACGTGCCAGGGGCGCTCACCCCAGGACGGCACCGGCGGCTCCACCGACCAGGTTCGGCTCCCGTCCCGGCGCGAGAGCTTGAGGCGATACCCGGTCTCGAGCTCCAGCGTGCCTTCGGTGCCTTCGATGCGGATGGCCGTCTGCGGGAAGGGGTCCGGATCGGTGATCGCCGCGAAGGACATGTCGACCACGGACAGGGCGCCCCCGGCATGGGTGAGCGTGACGGTCGCCGCATCCTCGCCCGCGACCCTGGGATCGATCCGCTGGGTCGCGCAGTAGATCCGCGTCGCCTCGCCCAGGAGGTCCCGGGCCACGTCCAGGACATGCACCCCGATATCCATGATCGCGAGCCGCTTTTCCTCGAGAAGATAGGGCTGCCCGGCATAGATGTCGTAGGCGTGCCGGAACGAGATGCGCGCCCAGCAAGGCCGGCCGACGGCCCCTTCCGCAAGCTTCCGCCGAACGGCCAGGATCGGCGACTGCCAGCGGAAGTTCTCGTGCACCATCAGGGGAATGCCGGCGGCCCGGCAGGCCGCGACCATCGCCTCGGCATCCTCGACCCGCTCGGCGAAGGGCTTCTGGCAGATCGTCGGGACGCGGTGGCGGGCGGCCAATTCCACCAGCGGCCGATGGCTCGGCACCGTGGTGATGATGTCGACGAAGTCGAGCTTCGCTTCGGCCAGCATGGCTTCGGCATCGGTGTAGACGGCCGGGATCCCGAAGCGCCGCGCCGCGGCCTCCGCCCGCCCGCGGTCGCGGTCGCAGACGGCGACGATCTCGACGCCCTCGATCTCGGCCCAGCCGTTCAGGTGGTTGGCGGCGAAGAAGCCGCAGCCGATCACGCCGCCACGGAGCACAGCCATGACTCAAGCCTCCTCGACGCGGATGGTGCGCCGGTTGATCGTCTCCAGGATCCGGACGCGCTGGCTGTCCACGAAGACGGCGACGAAGATGATGGAGGCCGTCACCAGCGGGTAGATGTACGGGTTCGCATTGATGATCACGAGCCCCGAATAGGCGGTCTGGATGAGGACCGCCCCGAAGACCGTGCCGACTACCCCGCCGCGCCCCCCGAACAGGCTGGTGCCCCCCAGGACCGCCGCCGCGATCGCGGCGAACTCCTTCTCCAGCCCGAAGGTGGCCGAAGCCGCGCCGACCTGGGTGATCGACACGAAGCCGGCGATGCCGGCACAGGCGCCGGAGATGACGTAGACGGCGAACTGGATGGCGTTGACGTTGATGCCGGCCTTGAGCGCGGCGCTGCGGTTCTCTCCGATGGCGTAAAGCTGGCGCCCGAACGGGGTCGAGCGCAGCGTCACGAAGGCGACCAGGAAGACCGCGGCGAATACCCAGATCGCCCAGGGAATGCCTAGATAGGCCAGCCTGCCGAGCGAGAGGATGTCCATGTTCATGAAGGCCATCCGCGTCTCGGTGATGTAGAGCGCGATGCCGCGGCCGATGAAGAGCGCCGAGAGCGTGGCGATGAACGCGGCGATGCGCACCCAGGTGATGACGACGGCATTGACCGCGCCGAAGGCGATCCCGACGGCAAGGCAGGTCAGAAAGCCCGTGACCGGCGTCGCGTCGGGCACGTAGATGCTCATCACCGCGACCGCCAGGAACATGATCGCCCCGACCGACAGGTCGATGCCGGCGATCAGCAGCACGAAGGTCATGCCGATGCCCAGGATCGCGACGTGGCTCGACTGGGCCGCAAGACGCGACTACCCGAAAATCGGCGTGC
>JAJUFW010000083.1 GCA_029263555.1 Alphaproteobacteria bacterium | reverse complement strand
CTATGTCGATGCGGTCGACGGAAGCTTCGACGAAATCCTGGCCGAGCAGCGCGAGATCGCTGCGGGCGCGATCCCGGAAGGCGGCCGTGCGCTGGCCCAGCGGGCGCTGCGGCTGGGCATCGCGCAGTCCGAGAGTCGGCACGTGGTCGCCGGGGGCGAGCGCCGCCTCATGGAGATCGTCGAGACCCCATTAGGATCGGCGGATCGGGCCGGCTTCGTCCTCGGCTATGCGCTCGACGTGACCCAGATGGAGGAGGCCCATGCCGAGCTGGAGCGCCATGTCGCCGCCCATGCCGAGGTGCTGGAGCAGCTGAAATCGGCGATCGCGATCTTCGGCAAGGACCGCCGGCTCAGCTTCTTCAACCAGGCGTACGTCTCGCTGTGGGATTTCGACGAGGCGTGGCTCGACACCGGGCCGACCATCCAGGAGATCCTGGAGGATCTGCGCGAGCGCCGACGGCTTCCCGAGCACGCGGATTTTCTCAGCTACAAGCGCAGCCAGTCGGAGCTTTTCACCTCCCTGATCGAGAGCCAGGAAGAGCTGATGCATCTCCCGGACGGGACGACGCTGCGGTCGGTGATCACGCCCCACCCGTTCGGCGGCCTGCTCTTCGTCCAGGAGGACGTGACGAGCGCGCTGACGCTCGAGCGGAACTACAACACCCTGATGGCCGTCCAGCGAGAAAGTCTGGACAATCTTGCCGAAGGCATCGCCGTCTATGGCGGCGACGGACGCCTCCGGCTCAGCAACCCGGCGTTTCTCCGGCTGTGGGACCTATCGGAGGACGACGTCGAGGGCCATCCCCATGTCTCGGAGGTCATCGACCGGACGCGGCGCTTCTATCCCGACTGCGTCGACTGGCCGGAGCTTCGCAAGGATCTGATCGGCCGGGCGCTCGATCGGATGGAGCGGAAGGTCCGCTTGGAACGCACCGACGGCTCCGTCCTGCAGGTGGCGACCGTTCCCCTGCCCGACGGGGCGGTGCTGAACAGCTACCTCGACATTACCGACAGCGTGCGGGTCGAACAGGCCCTGCGTGCCTCCAACGCCGCGCTGGAGACGGCCGACCGGCTGAAGTCCGATTTCATCGCCAACGTGTCCTACCAGCTGCGGACACCGCTGAACGCGATCATGGGTTTCGCCGAAATCCTGAACAACGGCTATTTCGGCACGCTGAACCCGCGCCAGGCCGATTACACGCGCAGCATCGTCGACGCCTCCCAGCGCCTCCTGTCGCTGATCAACGACATTCTGGATCTCGCGACCATCGAGGCCGGCCACATGGCGCTCGACCGCCGGCCGGTCGACGTGAAGACGATGCTGAAGAACGTCTACGACCTGACCCGCGAATGGGCGGGCAAGCAGAATCTGAAGGTCAAGATCGACTGCGAGGACGGCATCGGCCGGATCGACGCCGACGAACGACGGCTGAAGCAGGCGCTCTACAACCTCGTCAGCAACGCGATCAAGTTCACCCCGGCCGGCGGACGGATCACCCTGTCCGCCCGGCGGGAGGGCGGCCGGCTGTACCTGGCCGTCTCGGACACCGGGATCGGCATCCCCGAGGCCGATCAGGAACGGGTGTTCGGCCGGTTCGAGAAGGCCCACCCCCTGTCGCGCCAGAGCGGGGTCGGCCTGGGCCTGCCTCTGGTCAAGAGCTTCATCGAAATGCACGGCGGCTCGGTCGCGCTCAGCAGCCGGCCCGACGAAGGCACGACGGTCGTATGCATCCTGCCGGCGGAGCCCGGCCCACCGGCCGGGCAACCGGCGAGAACGGCCCGGAAGCACCCGAGCGCCTTCAACTGATCGCCTGGCCGCCGCCGGAAATCCGGCATGAGGGAGATTCCGGACGAAAAGAAGGCCGCCCGGAGGCGGCCTGAGTTTCGGGAGGAAACCCTGAAGGATCCGGCCGGATCAGGCCTTCTCCTGCTGCATGGCGAGCGCCCCGGCACCGCCCGGCGCGCCTGCGCCGGTCATCCCGGAAAGCCGCATCGCGCCCACACCGAATTCCGGATACGCTTCCATGCCCAGCTCGGCCTGGTCCATTCCCATCGTTTCGTCGGCGACGGAGGGACGGATCCCGATCGTGTACTTGATCGCGAGCCAGACGATGGAGGAGGCGACGACGGTGAACACGCCGTAGGCGACGATGCCGATCAGCTGCACCGAGAAGGAGGCGTCCGCGTTGCTGAGCGGCACGGCGATCGTGCCCCAGATGCCGGCGACCAGGTGGACCGAGATGGCGCCGACCACGTCGTCGATCTTCAGCCGGTCGAACATCGGGACCGCCAGGGTGACGAGCAGGCCGCCGATCGCGCCGATGATGATCGCAAGCCCCGGCGCGGGCGAGGACGGATCCGCCGTGATCGAGACGAGACCGCCGATCGCGCCGTTGAGCGCCATGGACAGGTCGACCTTCCGATAGAGGACCTGGCAGGTGATCATCGAGGCGAGCACGCCGCCGGCCGCCGCGAGATTGGTGTTGAGATAGACGCCGGCCATTCCCACCACGTCCGCCGCCGATCCGAGGGCGAGCTGGGAGCCGCCGTTGAAGCCGAACCAGCCGAGCCAGAGGATGAAGGTGCCGAGCGTGGCGAGCGGCAGGCTGGAGCCGGGCATCGGGTTGATGCCGCCGTCGGGACGGTACTTGCCGTGCCGCGCGCCGATGATGATGGCGCCGGAAAGGGCCGCCCAGCCGCCCACCGAGTGCACCAGCGTCGAGCCGGCGAAGTCGGAGAAGCCCATCTCGCTGAGCCAGCCGCCGCCCCAGACCCAGGATCCGGCGATCGGGTAGATGAAGGCCGAAAGCAGCGCCGAGAAGAGCAGGAAGGGCCAGAGCCTGGTCCGCTCCGCGACCGTGCCGGAGACGATCGAGGCGGCCGTCGCGACGAAGACCATCTGGAAGAACCAGTCGGAGCCCGAGGCATAGCCCGCGTCATAGCTGGGCACCTCGGCGAGCGCCGCCGTATCGTCGGCCGACCAGATGGAGAAGCTTCCGATGTAGAGGCTGTCGCCGCCATACATCAGGTTGTAGCCGACGAGATAGAAGACGATGCCGGCGATGGAGTAGAGGGCGATGTTCTTGAGGCAGATGGTCGCCACATTCTTCGAACGGACAAGCCCCGCCTCCAGCATGGCGAACCCGGCCGCCATGAACATCACGAGCGCGCCGTGGATCAGGAAGGAAAAGCTGTTGAACACATAGACGGCTTCCGGTGTGACGGCCGCCGGTGCGACGGCCGGCGCCGCCTCCTGGGCCGCCGCAGGCAGAGCCGCCGCAATCGCGAGCAGCAATCCGCCGACGCCCGTCCGCGCCATTCTCGTCATCTGAAAGGACATTCCCTTTATCTCCCGTTGATCAAAGTGCCGCCGCGTCGATCTCGCCCGTCCGGATCCGGACGGCGTGGGCGATGTCCAGGACGAAGATCTTTCCGTCCCCGATGCGGCCGGTGTGGGCCGACACCTGGATCGCTTCCACCACGCGCCCGACCAGGTCGTCGGACACCGCCACTTCGAGCTTCAGCTTCGGCAGGAAGCTCATCGCGTATTCGGCACCGCGATAGACTTCGGTTTGGCCCTTCTGGCGGCCGAACCCTCTGACCTCGCCAACTGTGAGCCCCTGGATCCCGAGCCCCGTCAGGGCATCGCGGACCTCGTCAAGCTTGAACGGCTTGATGATTGCCACCACTAATTTCACGGCTTCTGCCTCCAACCGCCTACCGGTCCTCGGGGCAATACGTTTCAACTTCCGTGCCAGAGGCCCGAACCCATTGATGCAGCACGAAAAATGCGCCGGGGGACCAGGCGGAAAGATGCCTGGACACCCGGCGCATGTCGGGATTTGCGCATTTTCTGGGCAAATAGTCGGGGGTGCCTGTTTGTTAGGCAGCCCCGGTCGAATCAAGCCCCGTCCGGCCCTGCTCCGGATCAGGCGGCTGCGTCGCGGCGCGCAGTCTCCCAGGCCAGCAGCGCCTGCTTGCGCCCGGCGCCCCAGCGGTAATTGTGGATCAGGCCAGATTTCCGGATCACCCGGTGGCAGGGGATGAGCCAGGCGACCGGGTTCTGCCCTACCGCACGGCCGACCGCCCGCACCGCCCCCGGCTGCCCGACCGCCCGGGCCACCTGCTCGTAGCTCGCGACCGTGCCCGGCGGAATGCGCAGAAGCGCCTGCCAGACCTTTATCTGGAAGTTGGTTCCGCGCAGAAGCAGCGGAATTCCTCCGCGGGCAAGCGGCTGCATCAGGCGCTGCGCCACCGGGGCGGTTGCCGCCGGATCCTCGATCAGCGTGGCCGCTTCCCATTCCCGGCGGAACTCGTCTATCGCCGGGCGGCCGCTTCCGTCGGTCGCGAAGCTGAGCCAGCAAACGCCACGGTCGGTCAGGCCGACGAGCACCCGGCCGAGCGGCGTGTCGTGGAAGCCCCAGCGGATTTCGAGATCGCGGCCACGCATCTTGTATTCACCGGGGGACATGGCCTCGCAGGAGAGGAACAGGTCGTGCAGCCGGCCCGGGCCCGAAAGCCCGGTTTCGAGCGCCGCGCCTAGCACACTCTCGTCCTGGGCCAGCAGATGCTTGGCATGCTCCAGCGTCAGATATTGTGAGAACCGCTTCGGGCTGATGCCGGCCCAGCGCTTGAACACCCGCTGGAAGTGGTGCGGGTGGAGCCCGGCCAGCGCCGAGACCTCCTCCAGCGTCGGATGTTCGGGGTAGCGTTCGACCAGGAACTCGATCGCCGCCGCGATCGCCGCATAATGCGGCGCATCCTCCATCGGGGCCGCGGTTCCGTTCGGGTGGGCGAGATTCTGGGTCATGGGACTGCCGTCTCTCATCGGGATCGTGAGGACCGATCCTCCTCCCGCCCCCGGCCCGCAACAACCCGGTTCTTGCGGAGCTCAGAAGACTGGCGGCCGTACCGGCTGGCGCTGGCGGTCGAGCGCGGCGCGAAGCGCCCGCGCGAAGTCCAGACGCTCCTCGGGCGACAGGAACGACCCGACGATCACCGCCTGGCCATGGCTGGTCAGCGTAACCTGGCTCTCGTGCCGCGGCGGATCGTCCATGTTCACCCGCAGCCAGTAAGGCTGGAACTGCCACGACCGCCGCCCGCCCCGGTGGTCCACCTTCTCGACGATCAGGGCGCCCTCGGTCAGGCGCACCTGCTCGTACATCCGGGCCCGGCGGTAGTTCTGGCGGAACGCGAAATAGAGCACGACCACGTCGAGCCCGTAGAAGCCGAAGATCGGCCATGCGCCGCTGAGATAGAAAAAGCCCCCGATGGTCGCGCTGATGGCGGCGACAAGGGACATGAGGATATAAAATCCCCCGCGGCTGAGGCTGCGGTTCGGGTGCAGGATCGCATCGAAGTGAACGGCCGATCCGGGCATCCCGACCGTGTCTTGAACCGTGCTCATGTCGGCCAATCTACCGCGCGGTGGGAAAGGGTAAAGCCCTCAGCGACGGCGAGCTTGCCAGAGCCGGCCGGCCGGATACAGTGCCGGACATGAAGCCCGCCGATATCGATACCTTTTTCAGCCGTCTGGCCGCCGCGAACCCGGAGCCCAGGAGCGAGCTGAACTACGTCAATCCCTACACGCTCCTGGTGGCGGTCGTGCTGTCGGCCCAGGCGACCGATGTCGGAGTGAACAAGGCGACCGAACGGTTGTTCCGGGAGGTCCGCACGCCCGAGGCCATGCTGGCCCTGGGCGAGGACGGGCTGAAGGAGCACATCAAGACGATCGGCCTGTTCAACACCAAGGCCAAGAACGTGATCGCCCTCTCCGAAATCCTGGTGCGGGACTATGGCGGCGAGGTGCCCGCCGACCGGGAGGCCCTGGAGAAGCTGCCGGGTGTCGGCCGCAAAACGGCCAATGTCGTGCTGAACGTCGCTTTCGGCCAGCCCACGATCGCCGTCGACACGCATATCTTCCGGGTCGGCAACCGGACCGGACTCGCCCCGGGGAAGACGCCGGAGCAGGTCGAGAACCGGCTGCTTCAGGTCGTGCCCGAACGCTGGCGCCTGCATGCCCATCACTGGCTGATCCTGCACGGCCGCTATGTCTGCAAGGCCCGCAAGCCCGACTGCCCGGACTGTCCGGTCCGGGATCTCTGCCTGTTCGAGCCGAAGACGCAGCCGGCGTGACG
The DNA here is from genome assembly GCA_029263555.1 of Alphaproteobacteria bacterium. Taxonomy (GTDB): domain Bacteria; phylum Pseudomonadota; class Alphaproteobacteria; order DSM-16000; family Inquilinaceae; genus JAJUFW01. The sequence continues at coordinate 2,869 of JAJUFW010000083.1, read as the reverse complement.
GCCTCCCGGCCGCAGCGCCGGCCGTCGCGTCAGTTGCTCTCGCTGTGGGCAGTGTCCCGGGCGGGCGCCGGGGCCGGACGGGGGGTTTCGTGCATCGGCGTGACCACGCTCGACTCCAACGGCTCCATCGTGCCGATCACCCGGCCGCCGGCTTCGACCTCCAGCTCGCCATAGCGGACGGTGCCGGAAACGACGCCGCTGCCGCGCAGGCGCAAGCGGCCCTTGACGCTCAGCTCGCCCTCGAAGGTGCCCGCGATATAGGCCTCCTCGATCTGGGCGCTGCCCTTGAACACGCCGCCATCCATGACCTCGATGGTCCGGCAGTCGGAGATCTTCGCCTCGATCCGGCCCTCGACGACCAGATGGTCGCAGGCGCTGATCTCGCCGGACAGCGAGATGTCGCGGCCGACGATCAGCTTGCGGCTGTGCTCGGACTGGGCCTGGGCGGGCATTCCGCCCGTCGGTTCGCCCGGCTCGCCGAAGCGGCGGCGCGGCGCCCCCGGAATGTCGACGATGCGGCGCGGAACATCGGGCTTGAACGGAGTGGAAGGCGGCTTGTTCATGGACATGGCAGATCCTTCGGATGACGGGGCATTGGCCTCGCCACCATGGGCGGAGGCTTCCGGCAACTTCTCCGGCCCGCCGATATCCGCATTCGGGCGGGTTCCGGGATTCGGGTTCTTGCGACGAAACACCAGCGACAGCTCCCCAATTGGTACTTCGGTGACGGTCTACCTGCCCAATGAGGCAAAATCGTAGCACCAGGCGATGACGGCCGCCACGAATGATCGCGCCTGGCGTCAGTCGTTTTCCGCGATGCGCTGGAATACGTGAACCATGAAGGCCGTCGCGATGACCGGCATCAGAAGATTGACGACCGGTACCGTCACCAGGATCGCGACGATCACCCCGGCGACGAACAGCCGGAGCGAATGACGCCGTCTCAGGCGCCTCACCTCCTGCCGCGGCATGCGCCGGATCGCCACCAGCTCGAAATATTCGCGCCCCAGCAGATAGCCGTTGAGGCCGTAGAAGACGATCAGGTTTATGAGCGGCAGGAAATAGACGAGCAGCAGCGCCAGGAGATTGAGCGCGACCAGGACGACGAAGAAGCGAAGCGCGGTCGCCACCTGCTCCAGCACCCCGGGCGAGCGCGCCGGCGCCAGCCGGGGATAATGCCGCTTCTCCACCGCCTCGGCCACGCCTTCGAGGAAGAAGCTCGTCACCACGCCGACCAGCGAGGGGAAGAAGAGGAAGGCGACCACCAGCACGCCGAGCCCGCCCAGGATGTTGATCACCGTCTCCAGAAGCGGGATGCGGGTGAACTGCGCCTGGTCCAGCCCCCAGCCGACCCCGACGGCGAGGAGAACGATCATGGCCAGCGTGATCCCGATGCTGAGCCAGAGGGTGCGTCGGACGCGCGGATCGTCGAGCTGGCCGAAGGCACGGGTCAGGGCGGTGAACATGGGCGGTCGGCTCCGATCTGCCTGCGGAGGCGAGGCGCCGGGCCGGCGCCGGAACGCTGAGGCATCGGCAAGGTTTTTAGGCGAGGGTCCGGACAGCGGCAAGCCGGCTACGCTTGCCGGACGGGTCGCCGCCATTATACTCCCGCGCATCCCGGTCCCGTCCGGCCAGCAACAGCGGAGATCCCATGACCACAGCCCATGACGTGGTCGGCATCGGCAACGCCATCGTCGACGTCATCAGCCACGCGGAAGACAAGTTCCTGGAACGCAACGGGCTGGTCAAGGGATCGATGACCCTGATCGACGAGGCCCGGGCCGGCGAGCTTTATGACAGGATGGGACCGGCGATCGAGATCTCGGGCGGGTCCGCCGCGAACACGATCGCCGGGGTCGCCTCGCTGGGCGGCAAGGGCGCCTATATCGGAAAGGTCTGCGACGACCAGCTGGGCGACGTCTTCGCCCACGACCTGCGGGCGCTGGGCGTGGCCTTCGAAACGAAGGCGATCACCGGCAGCCCGTCGACGGCCCGCAGCCTGATCCTGGTCACGCCCGACGCCCAGCGCACGATGAACACCTATCTCGGCGCCTGCGTCGAGCTTGGTCCGGACGACATCGACGAGGCGACGATCCGCGGCGCCAAGGTGACCTATCTCGAAGGCTATCTCTGGGACAAGCCGACCGCCAAGGAGGCGTTCCTGAAGGCGGCGCGCATCGCCCATGACGGCGGCCGGAAGGTGTCGCTGACCCTGTCGGACAGCTTCTGCGTCGAGCGGCACCGCGCCAGCTTCCGCGACCTGATCGACGGGCACGTGGACATTCTGTTCGCGAACGAGCACGAGATCATGGCGCTCTACGAGGTCGACACGCTGGAGGCCGCGATCGAAGCCGTCCGCGGCGCCTGCGAGATCGTCGCGATCACCCGCAGCGCCCGGGGATCCGTCGTTCTTTCCGGCCCCGACGCCTTCGAGGTGGCGGCCGAACGGGTCGGGAAGGTGGTCGACACGACCGGCGCCGGCGACCTTTATGCGGCAGGTTTCCTCTACGGCCTGACCAGCGGCCGGCCTCTCGCGGAATGCGGCCGGATCGGCTCGATCGCGGCGGCCGAGGTCATCAGCCATTACGGCGCCCGTCCGGAAACGCCCCTCGACCGGCTGGTGGCGGAACGGTCCGCCGCGAATCCGGCCTGAGGCGCCCGAGGCACCGACCGTCCCGGCGCCCGGAACCCCGCAACACCGCCTCTCGTTGGATGGGCGAGGCCGGACCCTCCCGGCCGGCCTGGTTCTCCAGGAGGCCTTTTCCATGCTCATCCGCGACGTCATGACGCGAAACGTCCAGGCGGTGACCGCCGATCTGACGATCCGGACGGCGGCCCGCATGATGGACGATCTGAACATCGGCCTGCT